>NZ_JBFAVI010000073.1:0-31997 GCF_040679695.1 Micromonospora sp. NPDC052213 | reverse complement strand
GCCCGGGGGGGGGGGGCTCACAGGTGGGGGGCGACCCCGGGGCGCCCGGGGGCCCCCCCACGTCGGGTGTCGCGAGGTCAGCGCCGGCTCTCGCCGCTGCCGACCTGCTCCCGGTCGGGCCGCGGCTCGACCGGCGGGTGGCCCGGCGAGACCGGCGCCTCGGCCGGCTTCTCGATCGGGTAGAAGAAGCCCCGGATGGCCGGGCCGAGGGCCCCGAGCCGGTTCATCTTCTTCGGCACGACCCAGCCGGCGTACTCGAGCCCGCCGTGGCCGTCGTGGTCCCCCGCGCTGAGCGGCTGGTGCACCTCTTCGAACCGGCCGTCGGGCAGTCGCCGGATGATGCCGGTCTCGACGCCGTGGGCGAGCACCTCACGGTCGTGCTGCTGCAGACCGAGGCAGATCCGGTAGGTGAAGTAGTACGCCAGCGGCGGGAGCACCAGCAGGCCGATCCGGCCGGCCCAGGTCATCGCGTTCAGGCTGATCATGAACTTGTCGGCGATGACGTCGTTGGCGCCGGACAGGGTCAGCACGATGAAGAACGCGATGGCCATGGCGCCCGCCGCGGTGCGCGCCGGCACGTCCCGGGGCCGCTGGAGCAGGTTGTGGCTGCGGGTGTCCTTGAGGCGCCGGGCCTCCAGGAACGGGTAGAGCGTGGAGAGCCCCACCAGGATGCCCGGCAGCACCACCGTCGGCCAGAACAGCGGCGGGATCACGTACCCGTCGCCGATCGGGATGTTGATCTCCCAGGCCGGCATCAGGCGGGTCGAGCCGTCGAGGAACATGACGTACCAGTCGGGCTGGCTGGCGGCCGAGACCACCCACGCCTCGTACGGGCCGAACAGCCAGATCGGGTTGATCTGGAACAGACCGCCCATCAGCGCGATCACGCCGAAGACGACCATGAAGAAGCCGCCCTGCTTGATCGCGTAGCGGGGGAACATCCGCTCGCCGACCACGTTGCCGTTGGTCCGGCCGGGGCCGGGCCACTGGGTGTGCTTCTGCTTGAAGACCAGGCCCAGGTGGACGCTGATCAGCGCGACCAGCAGACCCGGGATGAGCAGCACGTGGGCGATGTAGAACCGGCTGATGATGATGGTGCCGGGGAACTCCCCGCCGAAGATCGACGAGGTGACCCAGGAGCCGATCACCGGGATGGAGAGCATGATCGCCGAGGCGATCCGCAGGCCGGTGCCGGAGAGGCCGTCGTCCGGCAGCGAGTAGCCGGTGAAGCCGGCCAGGAAGCCGACCCAGAACAGCAGCGAGCCGATGATCCAGTTCGTCTCACGCGGCTTGCGGAACGCGCCGGTGAAGAAGACCCGGAGCATGTGCACCACGATCGCGGCCATGAACAGCAGCGCCGACCAGTGGTGCATCTGCCGCATGATCAGGCCGCCGCGGACGTCGAACGAGATGTCCAGGCTGGAGGCGTACGCGGCCGACATCGGCGTGCCCCGCAGCGGGGCGTAGCTGCCGTTGTAGACCACCTCGGTCATCGCCGGCTCGAAGAAGAAGGTCAGGAAGACACCGGTCAGCAGCAGGACGATGAACGAGAAGAGCGCGATCTCGCCGAGCAGGAAGGACCAGTGGTCCGGGAAGACCTTGTTCAGCAGCCGGCGGAGCGGGGTGGCCACCTGGAAGCGGTCGTCCACTCCCCGGGCGGCGTTGCCCGGCACAGCTGCCATGTCAAACTTGCGCCGCTTCACGGCCGCTCCCAGAAGTCGGGCCCGACGGTCTCGGTGTAGTCGGACTTGGCCACGAAGTAGCCCTCGGAGTCCACCTCGATCGGCAACTGCGGCAGTCGCCGGCTGGCCGGACCGAAGATGGGCCGGGCGTTGTCGGTGATCAGGAACTGCGACTGGTGGCACGGGCAGAGCAGACGGTTGGTCTGCTGCTCGTACAGGCTCGCCGGGCAGCCGGCGTGCGTGCAGATCTTCGAGTAGGCGGCGTAGTTGCCCCACATGTAGTCGCCGTGCCCGACCCGCTCGTTGGCCCGGCGCGACTCCTGCGCGTCGCTGTCCCGCAGGTGGATCAGCAGGGTCGGCGAGTCGGCGTGCAGGTTGCTCACGCCGTGGTCGATGCCGGGGAAGACCGTGATCTGGCCGCCGGTGCTGATGTCCGCCGGGCGGACCGGACGGCCGTCCTCGCGGACCAGCCGGACCTTGCCGCCGCCCTCGGTCGGGGCGAAGCCGGTGGTGAACATCTGGTTGTTCTTGTGCGGCTGGGAGATCAGGCCACCGACCAGGGGCGCGGCGACCACCGCGCCGACCGGCGCGAGACCGGCCAGCAGCGAGATGCCGAGCAGCGGCCGGCGCTTCACGCCCAGCTCGTCGGCCATGTAGAGCATGGTCTGGCCGGTGATGATCCGGTCGTCCTCGCTGACGGCGCCCTCGTGCCGGTCCTGGATCGAGACCTCCTTGGGCAGCAGCTTCTTGCCCCAGGTCAGGATGCCGAAGCCGACGCCGAGCAGGGCCACGCCGAGGGTGACGCCGAGCAGCGGGGTGTACCACGTGTCGCCGCCGCGGCCGGGAGCGTACTCCCAGGGCCACCAGATGTAGACCACCAGGAAGGCGGTCGCCGCCAGCCCGGTCAGCAGGAAGAACGACGCGACCGTGCGGGTCAGCCGGCGCTCGGCCTTGCTGCCCGGGGCGACCTGCGGCTCGTAGTGGACGATCTCGATGTCGTCCCGGCGCGCGCCCTCGCGGACGATGTCGAACTGGCTGAGCCCGGGGGTCGTCACGTCGAGCGGTTCCCGGCCCTGCTGGGCCTGGTGCTCGGTGTGCGTGGTCATGCCGTCACCTCGCTACGGGCGGTGCCGGACCCCGGCACCACAGCACTGAAACGAATGATCCGCCCGGTCACGACTTCCCCGCGATCCACAGGCTCGCGAAGACGAGCGCGACGATGCCGACCAGGAAGATCGCCAAGCCCTCGGTGGACGGCCCGTACCGACCGAGGTTGAAGCCACCCGGGTCCTGGTCGTGCTTCAGGGTCTGCTGGATGTAGGCGATGATGTCCGCCTTCTGCTCCGGGGAGATCTGGTTGTCGCCGAAGACCGGCATGTTCTGCGGGCCGCTCAGCATCGCGGCGTAGATCTGCCGGTCGCTGGCCGGGTGCAGGCTCGGGGCGTACTTGCCGGAGGACAGGGCGCCGCCGCTACCGCCGAAGGCGTGGCACTGCGCGCAGTTGATCCGGAACAGCTCGCCGCCGGCCGCGACGTTGCCGTCGGCGTGGAGGTTCTCGCCGTCGGGCAGGACCGGACCGCCGCCGAGCTCCTGGATGTACTGCGCGAGCTGGCGCGTCTCCTCGTCGGTGAACAGCTCCGGCTTGCGCTCCGCCTGGGCCTCCTGGCGGGCCATCGGCATCCGGCCGGAGCTGACCTGGAACTCGACCGAGGCCGCGCCGACGCCGATCAGGCTCGGCCCACGGCCCTCGACGCCCTGGGCGTTGCGACCGTGACAGGTCACGCAGCTCACGTCGAACAGCGCCTTGCCTTCCGCGGCGGCGCCGGTGAGCGGGGCGTCCTGCGCCTGCACGCCGGGGGCGAAGACGGTGTAGGCGCCGCCAGCCAGCATCAGCGCGGCGAGCAGCCGGACCGCGGCACCCAGCCGGCGGCGGCCCCTGCTGCGCGCCGCGGGCCGCTCGCGCAGCCGCGCGAGCAGACCGCGTCGGCGGTCGTTGTCAGAAGTCATGACCTGTGTCCTTAACCGGTTGGACCTTGTCTCAGGGGACGGAGCAGCGGCGCGGTTCGTGACGCGCCAAGATCACTGAAGCCAGTAGATCATGGCGTAGAGCCCGATCCACACGACGTCGACGAAGTGCCAGTAGTAGGACACGACGATCGCCGACGTGGCCTGCGCCGGGGTGAACCGGCCCATGGTCGTGCGGATCATGAAGATGATGAAGGCGATCAGACCGCCGGTCACGTGCAGACCGTGGAACCCGGTGGTCAGGTAGAACATCGACCCGTACCCATCCGAGTTGATCTTGATGCCCTCGTGCACCAGCTCGCGGTACTCGTTGAGCTGACCGAGCACGAAGATCAGGCCCATCACGAAGGTGATCGTGAACCAGCGCCGCAGGGCGTGGACGTCACCCTTCTCGGCGGCGAAGACACCGAGCTGGCAGGTCACCGACGACAACACCAGGATCACCGTGAAGGTGGTCGCGTACGGGATGTTGAGCACCTCGGTGTGCTTCGCCCACTGCTCCGGCGCCGCCGCGCGGATGGAGAAGTACATCGCGAACAACGCCGCGAAGAACATGAGTTCACTGGAGAGCCACACGATCGTCCCGACGCTGACCATGTTGGGTCGGGTCAGGGAGTGGATCCGGCTCTTGTCAATGGCTGGGGCCGCAGTCACGCGGTCATTATTGCCCTTGACCGGGGCCGGCGATCAGCGGGGTGGCAAACCCGTGGCGTCGGCAGCCCGATCGGGGTCGTCCGGTTCGCCTGACCTAGGCTGAAAAGCGTGCTGCACGTCGATCCGATCTCCACCGCAACCTCGGCCGCCGCGCCGACGATGGCGGCGGCCACCCCGCCGCCGTTCACCGTCACCTCCGTGTTCACCGAGACCCGGCTGGACAGTTGGCTGGCCGTCGGCCTGGTGCTGGCCGCCGGCATCTACCTCTACGGGGTGCACCGGCTCCGGCTCCGGGGCGACCGGTGGCCGGTGGCCCGGACGGTGTTCTTCCTCGGCCCCGGCCTCGGCGGGATCGCGGCGGTCACCGTCAGCGGCCTGCACGCGTACGACACGGCGCTGCTGTCGGTGCACATGGTCCAGCACATGGTGCTCTCCATGATCTCGCCGATCTTCCTCGCGCTGGGCGCGCCGGTGACGCTGGCCCTGCGCACCCTGCCGCTACGACCACGCAAGCGGCTGCTGGCGATCGTGCACAGCCGGGTCGCGCGGCTCTACAGCTACCCGCTGGTGGCGTTCACCATCTTCGTGGTCAACCCGTTCGCGCTCTACTTCACCGACCTGTACCGCTACACCCTGGAGCACGCGTGGGCGCACGAGGTCGTGCACGCGCACTTCATCATGACCGGCTGCGTGTTCTTCTGGCCGCTGCTCGGCCTCGACCCGCTGCCGGGGCGCTGGCCGTACCCGGGCCGGGCGCTGCTGATGCTGCTCTCCGTGCCGTTCCACACGGTGCTCGGGCTCACCATCATGCAGAGCAGCACGCTCTTCGGCGGCGACTGGTACCCGTCGCTCGGGCTGACCTGGTCCGACCCCTGGGAGGACCAGGTGGTCGCCGGCGGCATCCTCTGGGCCGGCGGCGAGTTCGTCAGCGTCACGATGCTGGCCGTGCTGGTCGTGCAGTGGATGCGCCACGCCGAGCGGGAGGCCCGCCGGATCGACCGCGACCTGGACCGCCAGGAGGCCCGCCAGCGCGCCGCGGAGTCCGCCGCCTGACCTGCGCGGACGGTACGCCCCGGCGCCCCCGACGGGCGGACGTCACGCACCTCACACCGACGGGTAGGATCAGCGGGCAGCTACGAGGTGGGAGCCTGTCCAGCCAATGAGTGAGCGCATCGAGCGAGTCACCAAGCGCAGCGCGACGGTGCCTCATGACGGCACCGCTCACAGTCCGATCCCCGGCCGAGGCCGTGGCGACGCTGTGGGATCCACCGGCGCGGCGTGGACTCGGACCGTTCGGCGAAGCGGAGTGTCGGCATGAGTGATCGTCTTTGCACCGTCCTGCTCTACAGCGACGACCCGCAGGTCCGTGACCGGATGCGGCTCGCCGTCGGCACGCGTCCCGCGCCCGGTCTGCGGATCGAGTTCGTCGACGCGTCCACCTACGCGGAGTGCGTCCGGCTCGTCGACGACTACGAGATCGACCTGCTGCTGCTCGACGGCGAGGCGACCCCGGGCGGCGGCATCGGCATCGCCCGGCAGATCAAGGACGACCGGGACGACGCTCCCCCGACCTGCGTGGTGATCGCCCGCGCCGCCGACCGATGGCTCGCGGCCTACGCCGAGGTCGACGCCACCCTGGTGCACCCGCTCGACCCGGTGACCACCGGCACCACGGTGGCCGAGCTGCTGCGGACGCACGCCCCCGCCTGACGTCCCCGCTCCGGCCCGTCTCGGCGCCGGACCACCCGGCGCCGGTTCCATCCCACCCGCTTCGCACGCTCGGGAGGCCCGCCATGGGCGATCGGACCTGGCCGCACCTGCTCGCCGCGCTGCTGCGCGGGGAGGAGCTCTCCACCGCCGACACCGCCTGGGCGATGGGCGAGATCATGTCCGGCGCGGCCGCCCCGGCGCAGATCGCGGGCTTCGCCGTCGCGCTGCGGGCCAAGGGCGAGACCTCGGCCGAGCTGGCCGGCCTGGTGGAGGCGATGCTCGGCCGGGCGGTCGCGGTCGAGCTTCCCGAGGCGCTGCGGGACACGGCCCTCGACGTGGTCGGCACCGGCGGTGATCTCGCGCACACGGTCAACATCTCCACCATGGCCTCCCTGGTGGTGGCCGGCGCCGGGGTCCGGGTGGTCAAGCACGGCAACCGGGCGGCCTCCTCCTCCTGCGGCACGGCGGACGTGCTGGAGTTCCTCGGCGTGCCGCTGGACCTGGGGCCGGAGGGGGTGGCCCGGTGCGTCGCGGAGGCCGGCATCGGCTTCTGCTTCGCGGCCCGGTACCACCCCGGCATGCGCCACGCCGGCCCGGTACGCCGGGAGATGGGCGTGCCGACCTTCTTCAACTTCCTCGGCCCGCTGACCAACCCGGCCCGGCCGCGGGCCGCCGCGGTCGGCTGCTTCGACCTCCGGATGGCCCCGGTGATGGCGGGCGTCTTCGCCGCCCGGGGCGACTCGGCTCTGGTGATGCGCGGCGAGGACGGGCTGGACGAGTTCACCACCGCCGCGCCGACCCGCGTCTGGGCCGTCCAGGCAGGCACCGTCAGGGAGGCGCTGCTGGACGCGACCGACCTCGGGGTGCCCAGGGCCACCCTGGCCGACCTGCGGGGCGGAGACGCCGCGTACAACGCCGACGTGGTGCGCCGGCTGCTGGCCGGCGAGACCGGCCCGGTGCGCGACGCCGTCCTGGTCAACGCGGCGGCGGCGCTGGCCACCCAGGGTCCGCTCGACGGCGACCTCACCGAGGCGTTGCGCGTCGGGATGGACCGGGCCGCCGAGTCCGTCGACTCCGGAGCCGCCGCCCGCGTCCTGGACCGCTGGATCGAGGCCGCCCGCGCCGCCTGACCGCCGGCGGCGCCGGGTGGCGTGCGGAAGGTGTCGGACCCCCGTGGGAAACTACAACTGAGTAGTTTTCCACTTCCATCATGCGCTGTTCACCACAGCACATCCGTCGTGCGCCGTGCGGCGCGGCAGTTCCGCCGTGCGCCCCCGACGGGACCGGAGCGAGAGGAGACGCCCGTGTCGGAGCGCGAGCTCTACTGCGCCACCTGCGAGGGCGTTCAGCCGTTCGAGGCGCCGCCGTGCGTCGACGGCCACGGCGTCGACTGCCCCGAGCTGGCCTGCACGGGCTGCGGCGAGGCGGTGCTCGTCGCCACGTTCACCTTCCGGGCCCCGCGCCTGACGCAGGAGCACCGCCGGCCGTCGCCCCACCGCCGCGCCGCCTGACCCGACCCGCGCCCCTGACCCGTCGGCCGCCCGACCAGGCCCACGCCACTTGGGCCATCGCCGCCCGCGCCGGCCGAGCCACCGCCGCGCCGGCCCCACCGCCCCGACCTACGCCGCGGCGCGGCGCACACACCGCCGGCCCCGGGGCCCCGACCCTCGGCACCCCGCACATCGGCGATCACGACACGAAGGCCCGCCTCCCCGAGGGGAGGCGGGCCTTCGTCACGTGCAGGAGGCCGTCGCCGGCCGCCGGTCAGTGCTCGGCGGTGCGCCGGGTGCCGCTGTAGTACTCGAACAGCAGGCCGCAGGCCGCGAAAATGACCGCCACGGCACCGACGCCCATCAGCCAGAACTGCCAGAACACCAGGCCGAAGCCGGAGATCGCGGCGGCCAGCGCCAGGCCGAACGGCCAGTAGCTGCCCGGGCTGAAGAAGCCGATCTCGCCCGCGCCGTCGGCGATCTCACCGTCCGGCCGGTCCTCCGGCCGCAGGTCGATCCGGCGCGAGACGAACCAGAAGAAGCCGCCGCACATCGCGCAGAGCAGGAAGCTCAGCAGCAGTGCGACCGTGCCGACCCACTCGACGTGGCCACCGGAGTCGGCGGCGGTCCAGCCCCCGTAGAGGGCGGTGGCGAAGAGCAGGAACCCGGCGATGACCAGGAAGATGCGCCACTCGGTCTTCATGCCAGCCCCCTCAGCTTCCCGTACCGGCCGGCGCGCTGTCCGGGTTGAAGTTGACATCGGTGCGACGGGTCTCGAACGGCCTCGTGGTCTGCGCGTACGGATCCTCGCCGATGGCCGTCAGGGCCTCCTGCGTGGACTTGCCGTCCCGCTTGGCCGCCAGGAACTGGTCGTACTTCTCCGGCGAGACGACCCGCAGCTCGAAGTTCATGAACGCGTGGTAGCTGCCGCACAGCTCGGCGCAGCGGCCGACGAAGGCGCCCTCGGTGTCGAGCTTGGAGACCTCGAACACGTTGCGGACGTTGCCCGGCATGACGTCCCGCTTGAACAGCAGCTCCGGCACCCAGAAGGAGTGGATGACGTCGCGGCTGGTCTCCTCGAACCGGATGGACCGGTCGGTCGGGAGCACCAGGATCGGGATGACCTCGCTGGTGCCGAGCACCGAGGCGACGGTGTTGGCGTCCTTGCCCTGGCCGTCGCGGTAGTTGAACTGCCAGTTCCACTTGAACGCGACCACCTCGACCGTGACGTCGGGGTTCTTGGTCGTCCGCACCACGTCGGTCTGCACGACCGCCGTGTAGTAGAAGAGCACGGAGACGATCAGGATCGGCGCGATGGTGTAGAGGAACTCCATCGGCATGTTGTAACGGGTCTGGACCGGCAGCTCGTTGCCCCGCTTGCGGTAGCGCACGATGCACCAGAAGATCAGGCCCCACACGAACACGCCGACCGCGAGCGCCGCGATGCACGAGGCGATCCACAGGTCGTACATCCGGTGGGACTCGGGCGAGATGCCGCCCTGCGGCCAGCCGAAGCCGCCGAACGCGGCGCCGACGTCGCAGCCCGTGAGCAGGACCAGCAGCGCCGCCCCGCCGAGACCGAGCCCGGCGATCCGACCAGCACCACGCCCCCGGCGCCCACCGGCTCCTGGGGAAGCGCTGTGCCGTACGGCCGACGGCCGTACCTCCGAACTCCTTGCGACCACCTGGTCCTGCCTCCCTAGCGCGCCGCGGTGTCTGTTCTGTTCTGTCGGCCTCCGCCCGGGGCGGAGCGACAACACCGGCGGCAAAGGCGTCACCGACGGTCGCAGATTACTCGACCATGACGGGCTCGACCGTCTTGGGGTCACTCTCCGCCCCCATCGGGGGGATCTTGGGCGTGCCGGCGCGATAGCGTTGGCTTCCGTGAGCGCTTCCCCGGTCTACCTGGACGCGGCCACCGCCGCGCCGCTGCACCCGGTCGCCCGACAGGCGCTGCTGGCCGCCCTCGACGACGGTTGGGCCGACCCCGGCAGGCTCTACGCCCAGGCCCGCCGCGCCCGCCAACTGCTCGACGCCGCCCGCGAGGCCACCGCGCAGACGCTCGGCGTGCGCGCCGACGAGATCTCCTTCACCCCCAGCGGTACGACGGCCGCGCACGCCGCCGTGCTCGGCGGCGTGGCCGGCAGGCGGCGGGTCGGCCCGACCCTGGTGCACTCCGCGATCGAGCACTCGGCGGTGCTGCACGCCGCCGAGCGGCACGTCGCGGCGGGCGGCACGGCGACGTCGGTGCCGGTGGACCGGTGGGGCCGGCTGGACCTGGACGGCTGGGCGGCGGCGGTGCGGGCACCGGGCGTGGCGCTGGCCGCGCTGATCGCCGCCAGCCACGAGGTCGGCACGCGCCAACCGGTCGCCGAGGCCGCGCGGGAGTGCGCCGAGGCCGGGGTGCCGCTGTTCGTGGACGCCGCCCAGGTGGTCGGCCGGGAGCCTGTGCCGGCGGGCTGGTCGGTGCTGACCGCCAGCGCGCACAAGTGGGGCGGCCCGCCCGGGGTGGGGCTGCTGGTGGTGCGCAAGGGCACCCGGTGGGAGTCGCCCTGGCCGGCCGACGAGCGGGAGTCCGGGCGTACGCCGGGAACGCTCAACCTGCCGGCGGTGGTCGCGGCGGCGGCGAGCCTGCGCGCGGCGGCGGCCGACGCGGCGGCCGAGGCGGCCCGGCTGGCGCCGCTGGTGGACCGGATCCGGGCCCGGGTGGCGGCGGAGGTGCCCGACGTGGAGGTGGTGGGTGATCCCGACGACCGCCTCCCGCACCTGGTGACGTTCTCCTGCCTGTACGTCGACGGCGAGGCCCTGCTGCACGCGCTGGACCGGCGCGGGTTCGCCGTCTCCTCCGGCTCCTCCTGCACCTCCTCCACGCTGCGCCCGTCGCATGTGCTGGAGGCGATGGGGGTGCTCTCGCACGGCAACGTGCGGGTCTCGCTGCACCGGGAGACGACGGAGACGGACGTGGAGCGTTTCCTCGCCGAGTTGCCCGACGTCGTGGCGCGGCTGCGCGCCGAGGCGGGGGTGGCGGGGCTGTGACGGCGCCGGCGGAGATCCTCGACTGTCGTGGTCAGCGCTGCCCGCTGCCCGTGATCGCGGTGGCCCGGCGGCTGCCCGAGCTGCCCGTCGGCACGGTGGTACGGGTGCTGGCCGACGACCCGGCGGCGGCGGTGGACATCCCGGCCTGGTGCCGGATGCGCGGCCACGAGTTCCTCGGTACGGTCACCGGCCCCGACGGCCCCGCCTTCGACGTCCGCCGCCGCCACTGAGCGGTGTCAGGAAGGGCACCCGGTCAACGCGGAAGGGCCCTTCCTGACACCGAGGGCGGGGTTACGGCAACAGGTGCGGCCGGACGTCCTCGGCGGCCACGTCGCCATACGACTCGGCCATCCGCTTGACGAACAGGTCGCGGCGGACCTCGTACTCCTGCGTGCCCACGGTCTCCAGCACCAGCGTGGCGAGCAGGGAGCCCACCTGGGCGGCCCGCTCCAGCCCGAGGCCCCAGGACAGCGCGGTGAAGAAGCCGGCCCGGAAGCCGTCGCCGACCCCGGTGGGGTCGACCGCCCGGATCTCCCGCGCGATCGGCACGTGGATCGGGTCGATGTCGCGCCCGGCGATCTCCACGCCGTGCTTGCCCAGCGTGGTGACCCGGACCTTGACCCGGTCGAGCAGCTGCGCGTCGCTCAGCCCGGCCTTGCTCTGCAGCAGCGACTTCTCGTAGTCGTTGGTCATCAGGTAGTCGGCGCCCTCGATCAGCGCGACGACGTCCTCGCCGTCCATCCGGGCGAGCTGCTGGGACGGGTCGGCGGCGAAGGGGTATCCCCGCTCCCGGCACTCGGCGGAGTGCCGCAGCATCGCCGCCGGGTCGTTCGCGCCGACCAGGACCAGGTCGAGCCCGTCGAGGCGGCGGGCCACCGGCTCCAGCTCGATGTTGCGGGCCTCGCTCATCGCGCCGGCGTAGAACGAGGCGATCTGGCACATGTCGGTGTCCGTGGTGCAGACGAACCGGGCGGTGTGCGCCACCTCGCTGACGTGCACCGAGTCGCAGTCGACCCCGTGCCGCTCCAGCCAGGAGCGGTAGTCGGCGAAGTCCGCGCCGACCGCGCCGACCAGCACCGGGCGCAGGCCGAGCTGTCCCATGCCGAAGGCGATGTTCGCCGCCACGCCGCCGCGACGCAGCACCAGGTCGTCCACCAGGAAGGAGAGCGACACCTTGTGCAGCTGGTCGGCGATGAACTGGTCGGCGAAGCGGCCGGGGAAGCTCATCAGGTGGTCGGTGGCGATCGAGCCGGTCACGGCGATCTTCATGTCAACCCTCGGGGTCGGGAGCAGGGCGCCGGTCAGCCTACCGGTCCGGCCCCCTCAGGATGACCCGTCGGTCCGGCCTCGGTCATCTTCTCGGCTTGCGCTACCGGGCCCGGACGCGGCAGCGGGGCCGCCCCGAGGGGACGGCCCCGCTGGTCGCGAGCGAGGTGGGCTCAGCTGAACGAGTCGCCGCAGGCGCAGGAGTTGCCCGCGTTGGGGTTGTCGATGGTGAAGCCCTGGGCGTCGATGCGGTCGGCGAAGTCGATGGTGGCGCCGGCCAGGTAGGGGGCGCTCATCCGGTCGACGACGACCTCGACGCCGTCGAAGTCGGTGACGACGTCACCGTCGAGCGAGCGCTCGTCGAAGAAGAGCTGGTACCGCAGGCCGGAGCAGCCACCCGGCTGCACGGCGACCCGGAGCCGCAGGTCGTCGCGGCCCTCCTGCTCGATCAGGGCCTTGACCTTCTGCGCCGCGACGTCGGTGAGGACGACGGACGTGGGGGCCTTGGCCTCGGTCGACTCGGTCTGCGCTGGCGTGGTCACGTGAAATCTCCCTGCGCGGTTGGGTCCGGACGCACTGGCCAACATCTCACGTCGCCCAGCCATTCCCGGTGTGGTCCAGATCCGATGGTACGCCGCTGCGACCGGCCCCACCCGCCGCCGTGACACGGGCCGCCGCGGCCGGCGCGCCGACGGACCGATCGCGCGGCGGGCGAGCGGCTCCGGGCCGCGCCACGCGCGCGGCGGGCCCGCCGGGCAGGTCACGCCCGCGGGGCGGTCAGCGGCTCCACTGCCGGGCCAGCCGGGCGCCGAGCGCCCGCAGCCCCTCGGCCGGGCGCTCCAGCGCGGCGGCCAGCCCGCCGCGCTCCTCGCCCCCGAAGTGCTCCACCAGGCTGTACGCGTCGGTCACCCCGGCCGCGCCCGCCTCCCGCCGGCCGGTGCTCACCTGGCCGGCCAGCACCACGCAGGGCAGGCCCCGGTCCCGGGCGGCGCCGGCCACCCCGGCCACCACCTTGCCGCGCAGCGACTGGTGGTCGAACGAGCCCTCCCCGGTGACCACCAGGTCGACGGCGTCCAGGGCGGCGTCCAGCCCGATCGCCCGGGTGACCAGGCCGATGCCCGACTCGCAGTGCCCGCCGAGCGCCAGGACGGCCGCGCCGAGGCCCCCGGCCGCGCCGCCGCCGGGCAGGGCGCCCAGCCGGTCGGGGCAGCCGGGCAGGTCCCGCTCCAGCACGGCGGCGAAGCGCTCCAGCGCGGCGTCGAGCAGCAGCACGTCCGCCCGGTCGGCGCCCTTCTGCGGGCCGAACACGTTACTCGCCCCGTGCAGGCCGAGCAGCGGATTGTCGACGTCGGTGGCGGCCACCAGCCGGGCGTCGCGCAGCCGGGGCGCCCCGTCGAGCGCGACCGCGGCGGCCAGCGCCGCGCCGCCGTACGGCAGCGCCCGGCCCCCCTCGTCCAGCGGGGTCACGCCGAGCGCGGTGAGCATCCCCGCGCCGCCGTCGTTGGTGCCGGAGCCGCCCAGGCCGATCACCACCGTGCGGGCGCCGGCCTCCACGGCGGCGGCGACCAGCACCCCCAGGCCGTACGAGGTGGTGGTCTTCGGGTCGCGCTCGCCCGCGTCGAGCAGGTGCAGCCCGCACGCCTGGGCGCTCTCCAGCCAGGCGGTCGTCCCGCCGTCGGTGAGCAGGATCTCACCGGCCACCGGGCGGCCCAGCGGGTCGACGGTCGGCACCGGGATCCGGCGCCCGTCGAGCGCGTCGCCGAGCACGTCGAGGAAGCCCGGCCCACCGTCGGACAGCGGCCGGACGTGCAGGTCGTCGCCGGGAGCCACCTCGCGCCAGCCGGCGGCCACGGCGTCGGCGACCTCCGGGGCCGACAGGGTGCCGGCGAACTTGTCCGGGCAGAGCAGCACGCGCATGCCGAGCAGTGTGGCAGCCCACACCGGTGGAGGCTGCGCTCAGGCCACCCTGTGGGACCATGGGGTACGTGACTTCGACCTGGGTGGAACCCTCCAACACGGCAACGGCACTGCTGCTGCTCGGCCGGGGCAGCGACCCCGCCACCGAGCGTGGCGTCGAGTGTCCGGGTGACCTTCCGGCGCCCAGCGACCCGGACCTGGTGGCCCGGGCGGCGGCGGCGAAGGAGAAGCTGGGCAGCAAGGTCTTCGTGCTGGGGCACCACTACCAGCGCGACGAGGTGATCCAGTTCGCCGACGTCACCGGCGACTCGTTCAAGCTGGCCCGCGAGGCGGCGGCCCGCCCCGACGCGGAGTACATCGTCTTCTGCGGCGTGCACTTCATGGCCGAGAGCGCCGACATCCTCACCTCGGACGCGCAGAAGGTCGTCCTGCCGGACCTGGCCGCCGGCTGCTCGATGGCGGACATGGCGGTGCTGTCGCAGGTCGAGACGGCCTGGGACGTGCTGACCGACCTGGGCATCGCGGAGCAGACCGTCCCGGTCACCTACATGAACTCCTCGGCGGACATCAAGGGCTTCGTCGGCCGCAACGGCGGCGTGGTCTGCACCTCGTCGAACGCGAAGCGGGCGCTGGACTGGGCGTACCGGCAGGGGTCGAAGGTGCTCTTCCTGCCCGACCAGCACCTGGGCCGCAACACGGCGGTGCGGGAGATGGGCTTCTCGCTGGACGACTGCGTGCTCTACGACCCGCACAAGCCGAACGGCGGGCTCACCCCGGAGCAGCTGCGCGACGCGAAGATGATCCTCTGGCGGGGGCACTGCTCGGTGCACGGCCGGTTCACCCTCGACAGCGTGAACGACGTGCGGGAGCGGGTGCCGGGGGTGAACGTGCTGGTCCACCCGGAGTGCCGGCACGAGGTGGTCAGCGCCGCCGACTTCGTCGGCTCGACGGAGTACATCATCAAGGCCATCGAGGCGGCCCCGGCCGGCTCGGCGTGGGCGGTCGGCACCGAGCTGAACCTGGTCCGCCGGCTCGCGCTGGCCCACCCCGACAAGCAGGTCATGTTCCTGGACAAGGCGGTCTGCTACTGCTCGACCATGAACCGGATCGACCTGCCCCACCTGGTCTGGGCGCTGGAGGAGCTGGTGGCCGGCCGGGTGGTCAACCAGATCACGGTCGACCCGGACACCGCGCACCATGCCCGGGTGGCGCTGGACCAGATGCTCGCCCTGCCCGGGGCCGACACCCCGCCGCCCGCGGCGGGCTGATCACTCTCGGTAGCACCACTGGTACGAAAATGGGCCCGATCACCGATTAGTGCCCTCAGGGGCGATCTGACCGGGTCCATTTACGTCACGGAGGGCTATGCTGCCGGGGCGACGACGCACGCGGCCGTTTCGACATGACCGCATTCCGGGTAGCGAAGACATCGCGAGCCCACCATCAACACACGGCAGCACCGACGCGCTGGAGGTTGCGTTGACCGACGACGTCCTGGTCGTACACGGAGGTACTCCGCTGGAAGGGCGGATCCGCGTGCGCGGCGCGAAGAACCTGGTCTCGAAGGCGATGGTCGCCGCACTGCTGGGCGACAGCCCGAGCCGACTGTTCGACGTGCCGAAGATCCGTGACGTCGAGGTCGTCCGGGGCCTGCTCGGCCTGCACGGCGTGAAGGTCAGCGACGGCGAGGAGGACGGCGAGCTCGTCTTCGACCCCGCGAACGTGGAGAGCGCGAGCACGGACCAGATCAACGTGCACGCGGGCTCCAGCCGGATCCCGATCCTGTTCTGCGGGCCGCTGCTGCACCGCCTCGGCCACGCCTTCATCCCGGACCTGGGCGGCTGCCACATCGGGCCGCGCCCGATCGACTTCCACCTCCAGGCGCTGCGCGAGTTCGGGGCGACGGTCGAGAAGACCCCGGAGGGCCTGCACCTGTCGGCGCCGAACGGGCTACACGGCACCAAGTTCTCGCTGCCGTACCCGAGCGTCGGGGCGACCGAGCAGGTGCTGCTGACGGCGGTGATGGCCGAGGGCGTCACCGAGCTGCGCAACGCGGCGGTGGAGCCGGAGATCATCGACCTGATCTGCGTCCTGCAGAAGATGGGCGCGATCATCAAGGTGCACACCGACCGGGTGATCGAGATCCAGGGCGTGCCGAAGCTGCACGGCTACACGCACCGGCCGATCCCGGACCGGATCGAGGCGGCGAGCTGGGCCGCGGCGGCGCTGGCGACCCGCGGCCACGTGGAGGTCCTCGGCGCGCAGCAGGCCGACATGATGACGTTCCTGAACATCTTCCGCTCGGTCGGCGGCGAGTACGAGGTCACCGACGCCCGGCCGCCGAAGCTGGGCGACCCCGGCCAGGAGGGCGGCATCCGGTTCTGGCACCCGGGCGGCGAGCTGAAGTCGGTGGCCCTGGAGACCGACGTGCACCCGGGCTTCATGACCGACTGGCAGCAGCCCCTGGTGGTGGCGCTCACCCAGGCCCGGGGCCTGTCCATCGTCCACGAGACGGTCTACGAGCAGCGGCTGGGCTACACCGAGGCGCTGAACTCGATGGGCGCGAACATCCAGGTCTACCGGGACTGCCTGGGCGGCACCCCGTGCCGCTTCGGCCGGCGCAACTTCAAGCACTCCGCGGTGATCGCGGGGCCGAGCAAGCTGCACGCCGCCGACCTGGTCATCCCCGACCTGCGGGCCGGTTTCAGCCACCTGATCGCCGCGCTGGCGGCCGAGGGCACCTCCCGGGTCTACGGCGTCGACCTGATCAACCGGGGCTACGAGGACTTCGAGGCGAAGCTCGCCGACCTCGGCGCGCACGTCGAGCGTCCGTAACGTCGACCACTCCCGACCGCGCCCGGTGCACCGCGATGTGCACCGGGCGCCGTCGTTTGGCTACCCTTTCCGCGTGCCGTCGCTGTTTCGCCGCAAGTCCACCGACCTCGTCGACGAGGCCGTCACCCCGGTGACGCCCGACGAGGAGTCCTCGACCGCCCAGCCCCGGGGCTACACCCCGAGCAAGAAGGAGCTGGGCAAGGTCACGCCGAAGCGGCCCAGCGCCGGCCGCCGACCGGCCGCGGCCACCAAGCCGCTGACCAAGGAGGAGGCGCGGGAGCGCCGGCGCCAGCTGCGCGCGGAGTCGGCGGCGGAGTTCCGCCGCGAGGGTGGGCCCCGTGACCGCGGCCCCGAGCGGCTGCTGGCCCGCAACGTGGTCGACTCCCGGCGTACGGTCGGCACCTGGTTCTTCGGCGGCGCGCTGATCGTGCTGATCGGCTCGAACGCGGCGATGCCCCCGATCGTCCGCCTGGTCTCCAACATCCTCTGGGGCGCGCTCGCGCTGGGTGTGGTGGTCGACTCGTTCCTGATCTCCCGCAAGATCCGCAAGCTGGTCCGGGAGCGCTTCCCGAACACCGGGCAGCGGATGGGCTCGCTCTACCTCTACGCCATCATGCGGTCGATCACCTTCCGCCGGATGCGCGCGCCCGAGCCCCGGGTCAACATCGGCGACCCGGTCTGACCCGCCGCACCGACGGCCTCTCCCGCACCGCGGCGAGGGGCCGTTCGTCGTCAGCGGACCGGGGGCTACGGCACGCCGAGCAGCCGGAGCAGTGCGGTGGTGCCGGCGGCGGCGAGCACCACCAGCACGAACGGCGCCCGCCGCCAGGCCAGCAGCACGCCGACCAGCACGCCCAGCGGCCGGGCCCAGCCGGCGAACCTGCCGGCCTCGGTCAGCGCGGCGGTGGCGCCCAGCGCGGCCAGCAGGGCGGCGGCGCCGACCGGCAGCAGCCGCCGGGACCACTCCGGCAGGTCGAGCCGGTCGCGCAGCAGCACCCCGGCGACCCGGAAGCCGTACGTCCCGGCGGCCAGCGCCACGATCACGGCGATCAGCACGACCCCTCCCCCGTCCGGCCGACCGGCAGGGACCCGCCCCGCGGCGTCCGCTCCCCCGCGCGCACCGGCTCCCCCACCCCGCCCGGCGGCTCGGCGGCGGCCCCCGGGACCGTTCCGCCGCCCGCGACCGGCGCGTTCGGCGTCCGACTGCCGCCCGCGGTCGCGGCCCGCCGACCACGGCGTACGGCGGCGACGGCCAGCACGGCCGGGCCGGCGAGCGCCAGCAGCACCGGCAGCCCGGCCGGCAGCAGCGGGGTGGCCAGCACCGCCAGCACCGCGCCGGCCAGCGCCACCCGTCGGGTGTCGCGGTCGCGCAGCGCCGGCAGCAGCAGCGCGATCAGGCCGGCCGGGAACGCGGCGTCCAGGCCGAACGCGGCGGGGTCGCCGACCACGCCGCCGGCGAGCACCCCGAGCACGGTCCCCACGTTCCAGGCCAGGAAGAGCAGGGTGCCGGCGAGCCAGAACGCCCGCCGGCGCGCGCCCCCGGCGGGGCGGGCCAGCGCGAAGGCGGTCGCCTCGTCGGTCATCAGGTGGCTGCCGAGCAGCCGGCGCCACAGCGGGCGGCCGATGCTGTCGGCCAGCGCCAACCCGAACGGCAGGTGCCGGGCGTTGAGCAGCAGGCCGGCGAGGACCGCCGCGAGCGGACTCCCGGTGGCCACCAGCCCGACCGCCATGAACTGCGCGCCGCCGGCGTAGACCAGCACGGACATGACGACGGCCGCCCAGCCCGGCAGGCCGGCGGCCACCGCCACCGCGCCGAACGAGGCGCCGACCGCGACCATCGCCGCCCCGATGGCGGCGACGTCGCGGACTGCCGCGCCCTCGACCGTTCGCTGTACCGTACGCATGGTCCATCATGATGAACGCGCCCCACCTGTTCGTCAAACCGAACAAACGGAACATTGGAGCGAACAATGTCCGCCGAACCGACTCCCCCGCTGGCCACCATCGCCGTCGCGCTCCGCCGCGAGCGCGACCGCGTCGGCATCTCGCTCACCGAGCTCGCCCGCCGGGCCGGCATCGCCAAGTCCACCCTCTCCCAGCTGGAATCCGGGGTCGGCAACCCCAGCGTGGAAACCCTCTGGGCGCTCGGGGTGGCGCTCGGCGTGCCGTTCAGCCGGCTGGTCGAGCCGCCGGCGGCCGCCGTCCGGGTCGTACGGGCCGGCGACGGCCCCCGGATCCGCTCCGAGCACGCCGACCTCACCGCGACGCTGCTCGCCGCCGGCACGGCCCACATCCGCCGGGACGTCTACCTGCTCGAGCTGGAGCCCGGGACGGTGCGCACCGCCGAGTCGCACACCCCACGCAGCGTCGAGCACATCGTGGTGGGCGCCGGGCGGCTGCGCGTCGGGCCGGAGGGCGACCTGGTGGAGCTCGGTCCGGGCGACTACGTGACCTTCCCCGGTGACGTGCCGCACCGCTACGAGGCGCTGACCCCCGGCACCTTCGCCGTCCTGGTGATGGAACACCCCTGACCGCCCGGCCCGGCCTCGCCTCCCGCGGCAGGGCCGGGCGCGGGCTCCCCGGAGTCGGGCTCAGCTCGGCCGGAGGCAGGCTCCACTCGCACGGAGGGGCTCAGCCACCCCGGTAGAGCCGGGCCACCACGTCCTCGATGTCCGGCTCGACGATCGAGACGTCCCGCAGCGAGCCCAGGGCGGCCAGGGCGGCCACCACCTCGGCCACGCCCGCCGACTCCAGCGCGAAGGCCAGCCGGTGCCCGTCGGCCTCCACCCGGTGCAGCGGCGCGCCGGGCAGCGCCGGCGGCTCGGGCAGCGGGGCCTCCAGGTCGGCGACGAGCAGCCGACGCGAGCCGTACCGCTCGTGCAACGCGGCGATCGACCCGTCGTGCACCACCCGACCGTGGTCGACCACCACCAGGCGACGGCAGAGCCGCTCGATGTCGGCCAGGTCGTGGGTGGTGAGCACCAGCGTGGTGTCCCCGGCCCGGCCCAGCTCGCCGAGGAAGCCACGGACCGCCTGCTTGCTCACCACGTCCAGGCCGATCGTCGGCTCGTCGAGGAAGAGCACCTCGGGGCCGTGCAGCAGGGCGGCCGTCAGCTCGCCGCGCATCCGCTGCCCCAGGGACAGCTGCCGGACCGGGGTGTCCAGGAAGGCGTCCAGGTCGAGCAGGCTCCGGCAGCGGCGCAGCCGGGCGGCGTGCGCGGCGGCCGGTACCCGGTAGACGTGCCGCAGCAACGCGAACGACTCCCGCAGCGGCAGGTCCCACCAGAGCTGCGAGCGCTGGCCGAAGACGACGCCGACGCGTAGCGCGAGCCGGGTGCGCTGGGCGACCGGGCGCAGGCCGCAGACGCGCACCTCGCCGGCGGAGGGCGTCAGCACCCCGGTGAGCATCTTGAGCGTGGTGGACTTGCCCGCGCCGTTGGGCCCGATGTAGCCGAGCGTCTCGCCCCGCGGCACCCGCAGGTCGACCCCGTCCACGGCGGTGATCCGGCGCTTCTCGCGGCGCAGCCGGCCGGCCCGCACCCGGACCGTGAACTCCTTGCGCAGCCCGTCGACCACGATGACGTCGTCGCTCACGACCCCGTACTCCGGTAGTGGCGGACGCCGGTGCGCCAGGCCGCCGCGGCCCCGGCGGCGGCGACCAGCGCGACGGCCGGCGCGGCCCAGCCGACCCAGCCCGGCAGGCCGAGCGGGTCCGCGCGGCCGAGCAGCGCCAGCGCCGGGTGGTAGCTGACGAAGGCGAAGCCCAGGCCGTACGCGAACACGGCGCGGAACCAGCCGCCGAACACGGTGACCGGGTACGAGGTGAAGTCCCGGCCGCCGTAGGTGACCGAGTTGGCCAGCTCGCCCGAGTCGACCCACCAGAAGGAGACGGTGGCGGTGGCGACGAAGACCGCCCCGAAGAAGACCACGCCGGCCAGCGGGGCGACGACCACCAGCAGCGCCCGCGCCGGGGTCCACTGGACGCCGGCCGAGCCGACCGCGACGACCAGCACGGCGAGCCCGAAGACCGCCCGGGACACCTTGCGCAGCGGCAGGTCCATGAGCAGCAGCTGCGGCAGCGCGCCGAGCGGGCGGACCAGCACGGCGTCGAACAGCCCCGTGCGCACGTAGCGGGGCAGCCGCTCGATGTTGCCCACCAGCAGGTCGGCGGTGGCGAACGCGCAGGTCGAGAGGCCGACGATCACCAGCGTCTCGCGGAGCGTGAAGCCGCCCAGCTCCCGCGTGACGCCGAAGATCACCAGCACGGTCAGCACGTCGAAGACGGTGGACCCGACGTTGCCGAGCACGTCGACCACGAACGACGCCCGGTACGCCGTCTGCGACCGCGCCTGCGCCCCCAGCAGCGCCCGGTACGCGGCCAGCGTCCCGCCGCCACGGCGCCCGGTGGTCGGCGCCAGGGCCCCGTCAGCCACCCTGCACCACCAGGCGGCGTTCGGCGCGGCGCTGCACGAGCCGGCAGGCGGCCAGGACCAGTACCGCCCAGGCGATCTGGAGGCCGACCAGCCCGACCTGGGCGCCCGTCGGGTCCCGCTCGACGAGCACGTCGAGCGGGGTCTGGAGCAGGCTCGGGAAGGGGGTGCCCAGCCACAGGACGTGCTGGAGCCACTCCGGCAGGAAGCGCAGCGGGAAGTAGAGCCCGGCGAGCACCCCCGAGGCGAGGGTCCAGAGGATCATCGGCCCCCGGACGTCCTGCAACCAGTACGCGGTCGCGTTGACCAGGAACCGGCAGCCGAAGCAGAGCACCACGGCGGCGACGGCGGAGAGCGCGAAGAGTGGCAGGGTGGACCAGCGCCGGGGCACGTACACCTCGAAGAAGAGCGGCCCGACCAGCACCGGCGGGAGCAGCCGGACCAGGGCGGCGTGGCCGGCGCGGCCCAGGTCGGTGGCGAGGTGGCTGGTCACCGGGTGCACCGGCCGGAGCAGGTCGCTGGCGACGTCGCCGGTGCGGATCCGGTCCGCCAGGTCCGTCCACCCCCAGAGCAGGACGACGGCGAGCAGGCCCTGACCCACCCAGACGAAACTCGCGAGCTGGGCCCGGTCGTACCCGGCCACCGTGCCGGCGGCACCGGCCGCGGCGAGGAGGACGTAGCAGCGCAGGAAGCCGAAGACCGTGTTGGTGACGACGCCCGCCAACGTCGCCTGCCGATACGTGGCGTAACGTCGGAAGCCTGATCCGGTTATAGCCCTAAATGTCCGGAACCATAGGATAACGTTTGGGGTGGTGGGCGGTGCCACAGTGGCGGTGAGCGAGCCCACGCCGCTACCCTCCTTCCGCAGCCACGCCATGCCGGGACGGGCGACTCTACCGGCACGTGGGGCGCCCAGCGCGACAATTTGCAACGAGGTGACATCGCCGTGAGCGAGCGGGCGCGAGCCGGCCACCGGGGCGCCGCCGTGAGCGAGCGGACGCGAGCCGGCCACCCCGGCGCGCCCGTTCACCGACGGCGCGCCACGGCCGTTCCGCTCACCCGCTGTGGCGACAGGTCGCCACGATGAGCCGCTACGCCGACCGGTGGCACGACACCGGCGAACCGTCCTGGATGGTCGAACCGACCAACGAGTGGCACCCGCAGTTCCCGGGCCAGCGCTACCCCGGCGACATCGGCATCCAGCACGCCCCGCCCGCGCCCCGGGGCCGGGCGGCCGCCGTCGGCCGCGCCGAGGTGCCCCCGCTCGCGCCGACCCGACCCGACGGGACCTACCTCGGCCGGTCCTGGGACGACGACCCCGACGGCTGGACCGGTCGGCAGGACGGCTGGAACGGCCGGCAGGAAAGCTGGAGCGGCCCGTTTGGCGGCCCCGACGGGCGGCGGCGCGACGACGAGCCGTACCGCCGGCCACACGCGGAGCCGACCTGGCCGGACGACCGGCAGCCGCCGCACCGACAGGAGCCGCCGCACCGCAACGCCCGGGGCGGCTTCGAGGGGCCCGGCCGCTCCGGCGCGGGCCGGCCGGTCGACTCCCCCCGGCCGCGCGACCACGCCGGCCACGACCGCTACGACGCCCGCCCGCCACGGCACGAGCCAGCCGGACAGGACCGCCCCGTCTCGCCCGCCGGCCACTCCGAGCCGGGCTGGCTGCCCGAGCCGGGCGAGGACCCACGCCGGTCGCCGGCGTACCAGCGGCCGGGCCCGGGCTACGACCGGGGGCCGGAGCCAGGTCACGACCGCCGGCCGGGCCCGGGCCACGACCGCCGGCCGGAACCCGGTCACGACGACCGGAGCGAGCGCGGCCACGACGGCCGGTCCGAGCGCGGTTACGACAACCGCTCCGAGCGCGGCCACGATCCGCGGGTCGGACCAGGGCACGACCGCCGGCCGGAGACCGACGACGACCGCCGGACGGGCGAGGGGGCCCGCCGGCCCCGGTACCAGTGGGATGCCCCCACCGAGCACCGCCCCTCGGACGCGCCGCGGGACCGTTCCTCCGACGGGCGGTGGGGCGGCTCCTCGGACGAGCGGCGGGAGCGCGCCGGGGACGGGCCGTGGGAACACGCCGCGTCGGGGCAGTGGGAACGGCACTCCGACGGGCGGGAGGAACGCGCCCCGGGCGGACGGGGCCGTGAGCCGGGCGTACCCGCCGACGGGTGGCAGCGCCCCGACCGGGCCGCGAGCGGGCAGCCGTACCGTGACGGGGAACGGCGCCAGCCGGAGCCGGACGGGCGGTGGCAGGCACGCGAGGCGGCGGCACGCGCCGAGGCGTACCCGGATCGGCGTCCACGCGAGGCCGCACGGCCCGAGGCGTACCGGCCTGACGCGTACCGGGAGCCGCGGGGGCACCCGCAGCAGGGCGGGTTGCCCTGGCCGTCGTCCGGCCCGGCGCAGCCCGGTTCCGACCGGGACACGCGCCACACCGCGCCGCACCCCGAACACCGGCGGCCGACCGAGCCGGCCGACCGTCCCCACCATCACGGCCCGTACGAGGCCGCCGCACCACCCGCCCAGCCCCGGTACGACGAACCGCGCCCGTACCCGCCGTCGCGGGTCCCCGCTGGCGGCGACCGCCCGGTGTCCGGCGCGCCGGTCTCCGTACCGCCGGTCTCCGGCCCGCCGATCTCGGTACCGCCAGTCTCCGGCCCGCCGATCTCCGTACCGCCAGTCTCCGGCCCGCCGATCTCGGTGCCGCCTGCCGCCGGCCCTCGGGGTTTCCTGACGCCGCGTGACGAGATTGCGGTCCCTGGCCGGCCGGTCTCCCCCGCGCCGTCCCGCGACATGCCGCCCACGGACCGAACCGGCCCGGTCGCGCCGTCCCGCGACCTGCCCGTGTCGCCCGCTGGTCCCGTCCCGCGCCCGGTCCCCGCTGCGGGTCCCCCCGTCGGCCCGCCGTCACCGCCCGGTCCGGCCGCCGCCCGCCCGGTGTCGCCGGCAGCCCCGACTGCGCCGGCAGCCCCGGTGTCACCGGCAAGCCCGGTCTCGCCGGCAAGCCCCGTTTCGCCGGCAGGCCCGGTCAGGGGTGACGCGGTACCGCCAGCAGGTTCGGTTGCCGGCCGCCCGGTGCCGCCGACAGCCCCGATGTCGCCGGCCCCGGTTTCGCCTGCAAGCCCGGTGTCACCGGGAGGCCCGGTTACCAGCCGACCGGTGTCGCCCGCCGGTTCGTTCCGGGGTGACGCGGTTACGCCAGCAGGCCCGGCCGCCGGCCGCCCGGTGCCACCCGCAGCTCCGGTCACCAGCCGGCCGGTTTCACCCGCAGGCCCGACCACCAGCCGACCGATCTCCCCGGCAGGCCCGCTCGCCAGCCGGCCGGTGACGCCGGGGGGTCCGATCGGCGAGCCACCGGCTGCTGGTTCTCGGCCCCCGATGTCCGCCGTCGAGGAGCAGTTCCAGGCGACCGGCCATGTGCCGCGACCTGCTCCCGAGGACGACGTCACGCCGGTCCCGGCGCCGCCCGCCGCCCGACTGCGGCTGGAGTTCCTGCCGGCCCCGGAAGAGGCCACGTCCAGCACCGGGTCCTCCGGGCCGGCCCCGGCGCGCCCCGAGCCGGTCCCGCCGACCCACCCGTACGCACCCACACCGCAGCAGGGCCTCGGTACCGAACCCCGCGGCGCCGAACCCGTGATCGGCCCCCCGGCCACCACGCCGCCGGCCGACCGTCCGGCGAGTGCCCACCCGGCCGGTCCGCGCCCCGCTCCCGAGGGCAGGGGTGCGCCGGCCACGCCAGCGGTTCCGTCGGAGACTCCAGCGGCCGCGATGCCGCTCGCAGCGGGCATGCCCAGGGCGTACGTTCCGCCGCCACCGAGCGATCCGCCGGCACCGGCGGCCCCGCCCCGACCCCAGCCGGGCGCGCCGAGCGGCGCGGACGCCTGGTTCCGGCCCTCCAAGCCCGTGACGCCTTCCGCAGAGACGGACGACGCCCGGCCCGCGGAGGCGGACCACCCCCGCCCCGCTGCCCCGGCCGACGCGTCCCCGAGCGCCATGACGACAACTCCGGTCGACGCGGCGCTCCCGAAGCCCGTCCAGGACGACCTCTCATCGCCCGAGCCCGCCCACGAACACCTCGACGGGGCGGCTGGGACCGATCCGCTGACACCCGCATCGGCCTCGCCGGGGACCTCGTCGGCGGCCGCCTCGTCGGTCACCTCGCCCGTGTCCTCGCCGCCTGTCTCCGGTCCGCCTGCCGGACCGGTATCCGTGCCGTCCGCCCCGACGCCCCCTGCGGCGGGCGCCCCGGTTCCCCCGAGTCACCCGGCCGCCACACGATCGGAGCCGGCGAAGCCCCTCCTCGCCTCCGCACCGGCACGCCCTCTCTCCGGACCACCTGTTCCCCGCCCTGTCTCCATGCCCCCTGCCCCGCACGTGTCGGCGTCACCCGCCGGGCCGGAGTCGGCACCCCCGGTCCCGCCGGAGTCGGCACCGCCCGCCCGGTCGGAGGCGATGCCCGCAGCGCCGCCGGAGTCGACACCATCAACCCGGGCGGAGCTCGTGTCCCCGGCCTCGCCGGAGTCGACACCACCAACCCAGACGGGCTCGGCGCCCCCGTTCCCGCCGGAGTCGACACCATCAACTCGGACGGAGGTCGTGTCCCCGGCCCCGTCAGAGTCGACACCGCCTACCCAGACGGAGTCAGCACCCCCGTTCCCGCCGGAGTCGACACCGCCTGCCGCGTCGGATCCGGTGCCAAGGGAGCACGCCGCTCCTGCCCCAGTCACACTTGACGGTCTTCAGACCGGCCAGTCCAGGCCCGAGAACCTGGCACAGACCGTGTCGGCGCCTGCCCCAGGCGCTTCTGCCCCACCCCCCGCAACGGGCGTTGCGCCCCTACGCACCCCCGACACCGACGCCCCGACCACGGCTGGGCCCACCGGTGGAACACCATGGCTGTCACCGAAGGGTTTTGACACCCGTGGCGTTCCACTCGACGCGACCGATCCGCGCTCAGCGTCCGCGCCGCCGCCAGACACGGCAGTGCGGTCAACCGCACCGCTGAGCGGGGCAACCGGAACGGTTCCTCCCGCGCGACCGGTCGACGGGTCCCCAAACGACTTCGGCCCTGGAACGGCGGCTGTGAGCAGCGCGCCCGACGCCGTTCCATCGGCGGCGGTGCCGGCCTCGGCCACGCCGATTCCCGGGCCACCCGCCCGGCCCGTGTCCGCGCCCCCGGCGGGGCCCGCCGCCTCGCCCACGGCGCGGCCCGTGTCCACGCCGCCCGCTGCGACCCCGGTACAGGCTGCTTCCGTGCCGCCCCTCACGACCCCGACACAGGCCGCACCCGTGCCGCCCCTCGCGGCCCCGGCACAGGCCGCACCCGTGCCGCCCGTCACGGGTGCGGCGGCCGGCGGTGTTTTGCCGGCTCCGGCGACCTTCCCCGCCTTGCCGGTGGACGGGCCCTTGCCCGCGCCACCCGAAGGGCACACCCCGGTGCCCGAAGACCACCCGGACGACGGTTCCGCGTCCGTTGCCGCGCCGGCCGGCGCACCAGTCGCCGCGCCGTTGGCACAGGCCCTGCCCACTCCGCCCGTCGCGCCCGTGTCGGCCCCGCCGAACCGACCCGCCGCCACAACCACCGGCAGCACGCCGCCGACGCCGGCTCAGCCGGTCACCGCGCCACCCTCCGAAACACCGGCAGTGCCACCAGGCGTCCCCGATGTCGCGCCGCCGGGACAGGGGGTACCCGCGCCGCCAGCACCGCCTGCCGACGCGCCGCCGGCATCGCCCCTCCCCATGTCGCCGGCGGAACCGGCATCCGCGCTGCCCGTCTCCGAGCCAGCCGCGCCGCCTGTCTCCGCGCCGCCGGCGCAACCGATGCCAGCGTCACCCGCGCCGACCGTTGCCGAACCGTTGGCTCCTTCCGCCACCGAGCCGGTACCGCCCGTTTCGGTAGCGCCAGCACAAGCCGGACCGCCGACGCCGGCCGTCACCGAGCCCGAATCACCCGTCTCGGTGCCGCCAGTTGCACAAGCCGAACCGCTGGCACCGGCTGTCGCCTCCCCGGCACCGCCCGCCCCGACACCGCCCATCTCGGCAGCGCCCATCTCAGCAGCGCCCATCTCAGCAGCGCCCGTCTCGGCAGCGCCCGGACAGCCGGTGCCAGCGCCGCCCATCTCAGCAGCGCCCGTCTCGGCAGCGCCCGGACAGCCGGCGTCAGCGCCGCCCATCTCAGCAGCGCCCGTCTCGGCAGCGCCCGGACAGCCGGTGTCAGCGCCGCCCGTCTCGGCGCCGTCGGCACAGCCGGCGTCCGCAGCGTCCGCGCCGGCCGTACCGACGCCGGTCGGGCAGGGTCCGTCGGCTGCCGGTGAACGGCACGAACGCGCCCAGGAGCAGCGCGGCCCAGAACAACGCAGCCCCGAACAACGCGGCCCGGAGCAACGTGGCCCGGAGCAACGTGGCCCGGAGCAACGTGGCCCGGAGCAACGTGGCCCGGAATCGCGGGACGTCGACCGGACGAGTGCCGCGCAGGGCGACCCGGAGCAGGTGCTGGCGGCCTACCGCTGGCGGCTCGACCCGGAGACCCTGCGCGAGGTGGTGGAGGCGCCGGAGGAGTTCCGGACGATCCGCCGACGGCTCACCGAGAAGCTGGGCGCTGCCGTGGACAACCGGTCGCGCGCCCGGCTGCTGAGTTTGCGGGCGGTGGTCTCGCGGCTGCTCGGCGAACTGGACGACGCGCTCGCCGACGGCCGGCTCGCACTCACGTACGCGGAGGCGACCGGGGAGTTGCGGCGTACGGCGGTCGCGCAGGCACGGCTGGCGCACGTGCTGCGCTGGCGGGGCGAGTTCGTGGAGGCCGACCGGCTCTTCGCCGAGGCCAACTCGACGGAGCTGCCCGACCGGCTGCGCGCGGCGCTGCACGAGCACGCGGGGCGGTCGTGCTACGACCAGGGCCGGTTGATGGAGGCGTGCCACCACTTCGAGCGGGCCCTCGACCTGCGGGGCGACGGGGACCCCGAACTCCAGGCACGGATCCGGCTCAGCCTGGACTCGGTGGCGGAGCGGGTGGCGGAGACGGGCTTCGGGCCGTACCCCCGGAGTCGGGACGAGGTGCTGGAGCGTGACCGGCCCCCGGTGCCGGCGCGCGACGGCGACCTGTGGGGTTTCGCCGACCCGGACGGCGACATGGCCATCGCGGCCGAGTACGCCGAGGCGCAGGCGTTCCGCGAGGGGCTGGCCTGGGTGCGACGGCCGGAGACGGAGCGGTGGTCGCTGGTCGACCTCGCCGGCGCCACCGTGCTCGGGCCGACCTACCCGGTGGTCCGCCCGTTCAGCGACGGGCTGGCCTGGGTGTCGGACGGCGCCTCCGGGTGGGTGGCGATCGACGCCGTCGGCGAGGTGGTCGTGCCGCACGGCTTCGCGGACGTACGCCCGTTCCACCACGGCGTGGCGGTGGTCCGCCGGGAGGGCTGGGGGGCGGTCGACCGCAACGGCCGCATCGTGGTGCCCACCCGGTACCACGGGTTCGCCACGGTGCTGGCCGACGGCCGGTACGTCGACGGTTTCACCGACGAGGGGCTGGCCGTGGTGGACGTGGCCGGCCGGCGGGGCGTGGTGGACCGTACCGGGAAGGTGCTGGTCCCGCCCGCCCATCCGGCGCTGGTCATCCACCCCGTCGCGTTCCTGGTCGACGACGGCACCGGGCACTGGGGTGCGCTCGACCGGCGGGGCGAGCCGCTGATCGAGCCGGTGCACCGCGACCGCGACGAGGTCGTCGCCGAGATCGAGCGGCTGCTCGTCGACACCCACCCGGTGCTCTGAGCCGCGTCCCCGGCCGGTCATGATCGGCAGGAGTAGGGTCGTGAGCATGGAATTCCGTCACCTGGGCCGTTCCGGCCTGATGGTCAGCGAGATCTCGTACGGCAACTGGATCACCCACGGCTCGCAGGTCGAGGAGGACGCGGCGTTCGCCTGCGTCCGGGCCGCCCTGGACGCCGGCATCACCACCTTCGACACGGCCGACGTGTACGCGGGCACCCGCGCCGAGGACGTGCTGGGACGCGCGCTGGAGAACGAGCGGCGCGAGGGGCTGGAGATCTTCACCAAGGTGTTCTGGCCCACGGGGCCGGGCCGCAACGACCGGGGCCTGTCCCGCAAGCACATCATGGAGTCGATCGACGGCTCGCTGCGCCGGCTCCGCACCGACTACGTGGACCTCTACCAGGCCCACCGGTACGACTACAGCACCCCGCTGGAGGAGACGATGGAGGCGTTCGCCGACATCGTGCACTCCGGCAAGGCGCTCTACATCGGCGTCTCGGAGTGGAAGGCGTCGCAGATCCGCGAGGCCCACCAGCTCGCCCGGGAGCTGCGCATCCCGCTGGTCTCCAACCAGCCGCAGTACTCGATGCTCTGGCGGGTCATCGAGTCCGAGGTCGTCCCCACCAGCGAGGAGCTGGGCGTCGGGCAGATCGTGTGGTCGCCGATCGCGCAGGGCGTGCTCTCCGGCAAGTACCTGCCGGGTCAGCCGCCGCCGGCCGGCTCCCGCGCCACCGACGAGAAGTCGGGCGCGGGCTTCATCGCCAAGTTCATGACCGACGACGTGCTGACGCGGGTGCAGCGGCTCAAGCCGCTGGCCGAGCAGGCGGGCCTGAGCATGGCGCAGCTCGCCATCGCCTGGGTGCTGCAGAACCCGAACGTCTCCTCGGCGATCGTCGGCGCGTCCCGCCCCGAGCAGGTGCACGACAACGTCAAGGCCGCCGGCGTGAAGCTCGACGCCGGCCTGCTCAAGGCGATCGACGAGATCATCGACCCGATCGTCGAGCGCGACCCGTCCCGGACCGAGTCCCCCGCCCAGCGTCCGTGACACCCCCGACCCGGCCGGCCCTCACGAAGGGGACCGGCCGGGCCGGGCAGCGCCGGGCCGGGTGCGACGCGCCGGGTCAGCGCCGCGACGGCCGGCCGGGTGCGACGCGCCGGTCAGCTCTGCCAGAAGCGGACCAGGTCCAGGCCGAGTGCGTAGAGCCAGGGCGGCAGGCCGAGGACGTCCCCCACGGCGAAGACCGCCCCGAAGAACCAGCCGCTGATCCGCGGGTTCCACAGCAGCGCGAACAGCAGGATGAAGCCGAACGGGGCGAACAGGTCGTACATCTTGCGCCACTGCGCGTTCAGCCACGGCTGGATCATGTTGCCGCCGTCGAGGCCGGGCACCGGCAGCAGGTTGAGCACGCTCGCGGTGAGCTGGAGGAACGCCAGCAACGCCACGCCCGCCCAGAACTCGACCGGGCCGCCGCCGGCCGCGCCGAGGCGTACGGCGGCCACCAGGACCAGCGTGAACAGCACGTTGGTGGCCGGGCCCGCGAGGCTGACCAGCGTGTGCCGCAGCCGCCCCGGGATGGCGTGCCGGTCCACCCAGACCGCCCCGCCGGGCAGGCCGATGCCGCCGAGCAGCACCACCAGCACCGGCAGCCCGATCGACAGCAGCGGGTGGCTGTACTTCAGCGGGTTCAGCGTCAGGTAGCCCCGGTGGGCCACGCTGCGGTCGCCGGCCCGGAACGCGACGATCGCGTGGGCGTACTCGTGCAGGCAGAGCGACACCAACCAGCCGGACACGACGAAGAGGAACACGTCGAGCCGCACGTTGCCGAACCCGTGCCAGGTCAGCACGCCACTCGTGGCGAAGAGCGCGACCAGGGCCAGGAAGACCGGGCTGGGCCGGAACGCCGCCCGGGGCACGCCGAGCACCAGCGGCTCGCCCCCCGGGCGGTCGCCGGCCATCACTCCGCCGGGGGCAGCAGGCTCATCCGGTATTCCACCCGGTCGTCCTCGACGAGCGCGACCGAGGTGACGCCGGACGCCGCGAGCTCGCGCCAGGTCTGGCCGATCCAGGACTCGGCGTCCGCCTGACTGCCGAACGACTCCGCCGGGCCCTCGACCGACTCGCCGTTCGTGCCCTCGTACCGCCAGCTCCACGCCATGCCGCGTCTCCCCTCGCCGCTGATGTCCCGTGGGACGAACCCCCGCCAGCGTAGTCGGCCACGCCCGTACGGGCGCGACGCTCGGCGGCCGGGGCTCCGACGGGCTGATCATCCGGCGGCGACGTGCCGGTACCGTGGCCCGGTGCTGACTCAAGGAGTGGTGCTCAGCGAGCGGTACCGGCTGGGCGAACGGGTGGCGACCGGCGGCATGGGCGCGGTCTGGCGGTGCACCGACATCATGCTGGAGCGCGAGGTCGCGGTGAAGGTGCTGCTGCCGGCGCTGACCGCCGATCCCGAGTTCACCGCCCGGTTCCGGGCCGAGGCCCGGATGCTGGCGGCGCTGCGTCACCCGGGCGTGGTCGCCGTGCACGACGTCGGCCGGTCCACCCTCGCCGACGGCAGCCAGGCCGACTACCTGGTGATGGAGTACGTCGACGGCCAGCCGCTGAGTTCCTGGCTGCGGCGGGCCGGGCGGCTCGACCCGGCGTCCACCATGTCCGTGGTGGCGCAGGCCGCCGACGCGCTGCACACGGCCCATCTCGCCGGCATCGTGCACCGGGACGTGAAGCCGGGCAACCTGCTGGTGAAGTCCGACGGCCGGGTGGTGCTGGTGGACTTCGGCATCGCCCGCTCGGGCACCACGGCGGGCATCACCGCCGCCAACGTGATGCTCGGCACCGCCTCGTACATGTCCCCCGAGCAGGCCGCGAACCAGCCGGTCTCCCCGGCGACGGACATCTACGCGCTCGGCGCGGTGGCGTACGTCTGCCTGGCGGGGCAGCCGCCGTTCGACGGCGACAACCCGCTCCAGGTGGCGCTGCGCCACGTCCAGGAGGAGCCGCCGCCGCTGCCGCCCGGCACCCCGCCGCCGGTGGTCGCGCTGGTGGAGCGGGCGATGGCCAAGCGCCCCGGCGACCGGTACCCGGACGCGGCGGCGCTCGCCGACGCCGCGGCCGAGGCGCGGGACGCGACGCTGGCCGTCGTCCCGGCCTCCGCCCGCCCGCCGTGGGCCGTCGCGGGGCC
>NZ_JBFAVI010000072.1:0-32163 GCF_040679695.1 Micromonospora sp. NPDC052213 | reverse complement strand
TTTTGTGGTGGTGGGTTTGCGCCGCCGCCCCACCTGCTCCGGGCGGCCCGGCTGGACCCCCCCCCTGGCCGGGCACCCGCGAAACCTGTCGTGGTCCCGCTCCAGCCGGCCCTGCGGCCCGGTGGGGGCGGGACCTTTGTGGTTCTGCCTCCGGCGGGCGAGGCCTTCGGGCGTTTTGCCGGACATCGGCCTTCTGCCCGAGTGACAATCGGGTGATTGTCACTACTCGGGCGGAGGGGTCATGGTCCACTTTCCGGTAAACCACCCGGCGCGGCCGATCTACCGGGTCCTCGCCGGGCTGGTCGGGCTCTACATCCTGGTCTTCGGGATCTGGGGCACCGTCCAGACGCTGGGCGAACCACTCTTCGACCGGGGCGACACCTGGGTCCTCGGGCTCCGCACCAACCTGGCGTTCTCGCTGGTCTCGGTGATCTTCGGAATCGTGCTGATCATCGGCGCCTCACGGCGCGGCAACCTCGGCCACTACATGAACCTGACCGCCGGAGTCGTCTTCCTGGTGACCAGCATCCTCATGATGGCCGTGCTCCAGACCGACGCCAACTTCCTCAACTTCTCGATGTCCACCGTCATCGTGTCGATGTTCTTCGGCCTCCTCCTGCTCGGCACCGGCCTGTACGACAAGGTCGGTACCGACGAGCACGCCGCGGAGGAGCGGCGCCACCGCCACCACCCCGTCTCCGAGGCGCACACCCGCTGACCGGCGGCGGACTCAGCGCCCCCGCACCGTGATCAGGCCCGGCTTGGCCTCCAGGTGCGACAGCCCGTTCCAGGCCAGGTTGACCAGGTGCGCCGCCACCGTCTCCTTCCGCGGCTTGCGCACCTCCAGCCACCAGCGGCCCGTCAGCGCCACCATGCCCACCAGCGCCTGCGAGTAGAGCTCGGCCAGCTTCGGGTCGTACCCGCGGCTGGAGAACTCCGCGCCCAGGATGTGCTCCACCTGGTGCGCCACGTCGTTCATCACGCTGCTGAAGTTGCCCGTCGCCGACAGCACCGGCGACTCGCGCACCAGCACCCGGAAGCCGCTGGTCTCCTCCTCGATGTACGTCAGCAGGGCCATCGCCGCCTGCTCCAGCAACTCCCGCGGGTGGCCGGCGGTCAGGGCCGTGGTGATCCGGTCCAGCAGGGCCCGGACCTCCCGGTCCACCACCACCGCGTAGAGCCCCTCCTTGCCGCCGAAGTGCTCGTAGACCACCGGCTTGGAGACCTTCGCGCGGGCCGCCACCTCCTCTATCGAGGTGGCGTCGAAACCGCGCTCGGCGAAGATCTGCCGGGCGATCGAGATCAACTGCTCGCGGCGCTGCGCGGCCGACATGCGTACCCGTGCGGAGGGCTTGTTGGCGGGAACCGCTCGCCGCCGGCCGGTGCTGCCGTCGCTGCCAGGGACATCCGCCATGTCGTTACTCCGCCGGCGCTCGGTGACGCCCTGTCGTGGGATGGTGCCGCCGGTGTGCTGGCTCATCTGGTCGCCCCACCGGCGGCCGGTCGGGTGGCGCTGCCGCGCCGTCCGACCGTATCCGCACCGGGCCCGGCTCCCATGGCGCCGGGCCGTCCGTCGTTGCCCCCGCTGTGCTCGGTCACCCGGCCATACTGCCAGGTAACCTTCGCCGGCACCGCCCGGTTTACCGCTCGGTGACCGGCTTGACGAGCTTCGCCGCGATGCGTTCGGGCTTCGGCCACCGCACGTCCCAGGCCGCGCCGACCTTCTCGAACAACCAGATCACCCGCGCCGAGATGTCCACCTGACCCCGCAGCACGCCGTGTCGGGCGCTGGTCGGGTCGGCGTGGTGCAGGTTGTGCCAGCTCTCGCCGAGCGACAGGATCGCCAGCGGCCAGAAGTTCGACGCCCGGTCGCCCTGGCGCATCGCGAACGGCCGCTCGCCGTAGACGTGGCACACCGAGTTGATCGACCAGGTCACGTGGTGCAGCAGCGCGATGCGGACGAGGCCGCCCCAGAAGAGAGCGGTCAGCGCGCCCTGCCACGACCAGGTGAGCAGGCCGCCCATCAGCGCGGGCCCGAGCACCGAGACGGTCACCAGCAGCGGGAAGAGCCGGTCCACCCGGTTGATGTCGCGGTCGGCGAGCAGGTCCGGGGCGAACCGCTTCCGGTTGGACAGCTCCCGGCCGAAGAGCCAGCCGACGTGCGCGTGGAACAGGCCCTTGACCAGGCCACGGACGCTCTCCCCGAACCGCCACGGCGAGTGCGGGTCGCCGTCGAGGTCGGAGAAGGCGTGATGGCGCCGGTGGTCGGCCACCCACTGGATGATCTCGCCCTGCACCGCCAGCGAGCCCGAGACCGCCAGCGCCACCCGCAGCCACCGCTTCGCCTTGAACGAGCCGTGCGTGAAGTACCGGTGGTAGCCGACGGTGATGCCCAGCCCCGAGATCACGTACCAGACCGCGGCCACGGCCAGGTCGGTCCAGCTCAGCCAGCCGCCCCAGGCGACCGGTACGGCGGCGACGAGGGCCAGGAAGGGGACCACCACGAACGCCCAGAGGGCGACGAGGATGCCTCGGGACTGGCTGCCCTGGGTGAGGGGTTTGGGGCCGGCGGCGGCGGGCTCGAGGAGGGTGGTGGTGGACATGGCACCTCGCAGCAGAGGGACGGGAGATCACGAACTTACGCCTACGTCACCGTAACTTAGGTTCCCGGGGACCGCAGCGGACAGCGCCGAACATGAATGCCCCGGTCTGTCGTACGCGTGTTCTAGCGTGCTGCTCATGGCCGATTCCTCGGCCAGCGGACCGTCGTCCCAGCCTGCCCGGGAATACCGCGGACCAGTCCCGGAGCTCTACGAGGAGGCGCTCCGTCTGCGCCGGCGCGGATGCACCGTCCCGGAGATCGCGAAGCGCGTCGGCGTGGCTCGTTCCACCGCCTTCCAGTGGGTCCGTCACCTCCCGATCGACCGCGACTCCGAAGAGGCGAGGGCGCGCCGGAGGGCGCACTCCAAGGTGATGACCGACGCGCAGTGGGGCCAGCACCGCGCGGCCCGCGACGCCGCCCGGGCGGAAGCGGTGGCGAAGGCCGCGGCCTGGGTCAAGCAGCTGCGCCCCCGGGAACTGATCCTCGTCGGCGCGGCGATCTACTGGTGCGAGGGCGGCAAGGCGAAGCCATGGCGCCCCAACGACTGCCGGGTCAAGTTCATCAACAGCGACCCGGTCCTGGTGTTGTTGTTCCTCCGGTTCGTGGAGGCGCTCGGAGTCGGCCCGGCCGCGTTGCGGTTCCGGGTCAGCATCCACGAGAACGCGGACGCGGCGGAGGCGGTGCGGTGGTGGGCCGAGCTGGTCGGGGTGCCGACAGGGGAGTTCCAGCGCACGTCGCTCAAGCGGCACCGGCCGGAGACGAAACGGCAGAACGCCGGAGAGGGTTACCGAGGCTGTCTCACCGTCAACGTCCTGCGATCGAGCCGCCTCTACTGGAAGATCGAGGGGATCATGAAGGGAATGAGCGATGGCGTCCCGGGCTGGGGGCGCTAAGGTGTAGGGGCCGACGGACCGAATTCTTTGTCCGTTTTAGACCGTCCCGGGTCGTCTAATGGCAGGACGTCAGGTTTTGGTCCTGATTGTAGGGGTTCGAGTCCTCTCCCGGGAGCTTCCGCTCGTCGCGGACGATGTCTGGTTAGCATGGCCGCGAGAGTGTCCGCCGTCCCGACGGGAGCCCACGTCGTGTCCCAGCCCCACCTCCGCACCGTTGTCGTGCTCGCCGCCGGGGAGGGCAAGCGGATGAAGTCGGCGCTGCCCAAGGTGCTGCACCCGCTGCTCGGCCGTACCCTCGTCGGCCACGTGCTCGCCGCGGCCGCGCCGCTGGCCGCCGACCGCACGGTGGTCGTGGTGGGTCACGGCGCCGACCAGGTCCGCGCGCACCTGGCGGAGATCGCCCCCCAGGCCACGCCGGTGCTCCAGGCCGAGCAACTCGGCACCGGGCACGCCGTCCGGATCGCCCTGGACGCCGCGCCGGAAGCGACGGGCACCGTGGTCGTGATCAACGGCGACGTGCCGCTGCTCCGCCCGGAGACGGTGGCCGCGCTCGTCGAGGCGCACGAGGGCGTGGGCGCGGCGGCGACCGTGCTCGCCGCGGAGGTGCCCGACCCGACCGGCCTGGGCCGGATCGTGCGGGACGCCGACGGGCGGCTGGAGCAGATCGTCGAGGAGCGGGACGCCACCCCGGCGCAGCGCGCGATCCGGGAGATCAACGCCGGCATCTACGCGTTCGACGCGGCCCGGCTGCGCGACGCGCTCGGCAAGCTGTCGACCGACAACGACCAGGGCGAGGAGTACCTGACGGACGTCTTCGGCCTGCTGGTCTCGGCCGGCGAGCCGGTGGCGGTGCACGTCGCTGCCGACCATGTCGAGACGCTGGGCTGCAACGACCGGGTCGAGTTGGCCGCGCTGCGCCGCCTGCTGCGCGACCGGGTCAACGAGGCCTGGATGCGGACCGGGGTCAGCCTGCTCGACCCGGACACCACGTGGATCGACGTGACGGTCGCCCTGGACCGGGACGCGGTGGTCGACCAGAACACCCAGCTGCGCGGCGGCACGGTGGTCGGCACCGGCGCGGTCGTGGGGCCGGACGTGACGCTGGTCGACACCGTGGTCGGCCCGGGCGCCACCGTGCTGCGCAGCCACGCGGTGGGCGCCGAGGTCGGTCCGGGCGCCACCGTCGGGCCGTACGCGTACCTGCGGCCGGACGCCCGGCTGGCGGAGAAGGCCAAGGTGGGCACGTTCGTCGAGGTGAAGAACTCCGAGGTGGGCGCGGGCGCGAAGGTGCCGCACCTGTCGTACGTGGGGGACGCGACGATCGGCGCGAAGGCCAACATCGGCGCGGCGACGATCTTCGTGAACTACGACGGGGTGAACAAGCACCGTACGACGGTCGGCGAGGCCGCCTTCATCGGCTGCGACACCAGCCTGATCGCGCCGGTCGAGGTGGGCGCGGGGGCGTACGTGGCGGCGGGCAGCGCGATCACCCAGGACGTGCCGCCCGGCGCGCTCGGGGTGACCCGGGCGCCGCAGCGCAGCATCGACGGCTGGGTGGCCCGCAAGCGGGCCGGCACGGTCTCCGCCGCGGCGGCCGAGCGGGCCGGCGGCGCTGGTCGGGCCGACGAGGGTGCGTCGGCGCGCGCTTTCGGGGCAAGTGAAGGTGAGGCAATCCACGGGGATGCCGAGGCGGTCAGCCCGGCGTCCGGCGCGGGGGATACTGCAACCGAATAGTCCCCGGCCCACCACCACCGTGCCGGGTACCACCGACCAACGGGAGCAGACGGGCCCATGGGCAGCATCGTCGCCGAAAACCGCAAGAGCCTGATGCTTTTTTCCGGACGTGGCTTTCCGGAGTTGGCCAAGGAGATCGGTGAGGTGCTCGGCGTCGCGCCGACGCCGGCCGACGCGTACGACTTCGCCAACGGTGAGATCTTCGTACGGTACAAGGACTCGGTGCGCGGTTCGGACGCCTTCGTGGTGCAGTCCGTGACGCACGGGGTCAACACCTGGGTCATGGAGACCCTGATCATGATCGACGCGCTGAAGCGCGGTTCGGCCAAGCGGATCACCGTGGTCCTGCCGTTCTACCCGTACGCCCGGCAGGACAAGAAGCACCGTGGCCGGGAGCCGATCTCGGCGCGCCTGATCGCGGACCTGTTGAAGACGGCCGGGGCCAACCGCATCCTCACCGTCGACCTGCACACCGCGCAGATCCAGGGCTTCTTCGACGGCCCGGTCGACCACCTGTTCGCGATGGACATCCTGGCCGAGTACGTCCAGCACAAGTACGCGGGCCGCCCGATGACGGTGGTCGCGCCGGACTCGGGCCGGGTGCGGGTGGCGGAGCGGTGGACCGACCGGTTGGGCGGCTGCCCGCTGGCCTTCATCCACAAGACCCGGGACCCGTTGAAGCCGAACCAGGTGGTGGCGAACCGCGTGGTCGGCGAGGTCGAGGGGCGGGTCTGCCTGATCGTCGACGACATGATCGACACGGGCGGCACGATCTGCAAGGCGGCGGACATCCTCCGGGAGTCCGGCGCCGCCGACGTGATCGTCGCCTCCACCCACGCCCTGCTCTCCGACCCGGCGACCGAGCGGCTGAAGAACAGCCCGATCAGCGAGGTCGTGGTGACCAACACGCTGCCGCTGCCGCCGGAGAAGCAGCTCGACAAGCTCACCGTGCTGTCGATCGCGCCGCTGCTGGCGCGGGCGATCCGCGAGGTGTTCGACGACGGCTCGGTGACCACCCTCTTCGGTGGCCTGAGCTGACCACCTGACGCGTGAGCCGGGCGGGGGCGGTCCCCCGGCCCGGCGTCCGCGTCGCCCCTGCGGGTCGGCGGGAACGGTGACAAGGGGACTGCCGGAAAGCGCGGAATCAGCTCGGGTAGACTGGTGCGGTTGCCACGGCGAGGGTGCCCGGCGGGCCGCTGACAAGCGCCGCACGGAGGCACCGTCATCGACGCGGTGCTCCGGGCAGTCGTTCTCGACGCATGAGCCCCAGCGAGCCCCTCGCCCCAGCACCGCCAGTCGACAAGCCGCCGCAGCGAAGCATCAGGAGTTTCCCCGTGTCCGAGGTAAAGATCAGCGCCGAGCCCCGTACCGAGTTCGGCAAGGGTGGTGCCCGTCGTACCCGCCGGGCCGGCAAGGTGCCCGCCGTGCTGTACGGCCACGGCGAGAAGCCGAAGCACATCGCGCTGCCGGCCCGTGAGTTCGCGGCCGCGATCCGCAAGGGCGGCGCCAACCAGCTCTTCGCGATCGAGGTCAGCGACGGCACCCAGGTGCTGGCGCTGCCGAAGGCGATCCAGCGTGACCCGATCAAGGACACCTTCGAGCACGTGGACCTGCTGCTGGTCCGCCGGGGCGAGAAGGTCACCGTCGAGGTCCCGGTCCAGCTGACCGGTGAGGCCGCGAAGGACACCCTGATCGTGCACGACCACGACACCCTCTCGGTGACCGCCGACGCGACCAAGGTGCCGGACCACCTGGAGGCGTCGATCGAGGGCCTGGAGGCGGGCACCCAGGTCACCGCCGGCGACGTGGAGCTGCCGGCCGGCGTCGAGCTGGTCGCCGACCCGGCGCTGCCGGTCGCCGCGGTGACCGCCGCGCCGACCGCCGAGCAGCTCGAGGCCACCCTCCCCGAGGTCGAGGAGGCCGCCGAGGAGGCCGAGGCCGAGGTCGGCGAGGAGACCGCCGAGGCCGCCGAGGCTCCGGCCGCCGAGGGCGAGGAGACCGCCGAGGCGAAGACCGAGGCCTGATCGGTCCGCATCGTTGCCACAGGCGTCCCCGCGCGGTCGGGGGCGCCTGTCGGCGTATCGGTGCCCGGGCAGGTGGGTGAGGGCGAGCAGCGGGAGGGACGGGCGTGACGGACGAGACGGGGCCGTGGCTGGTGGTCGGCCTGGGCAACCCCGGTCGGGAGTACGCCGGCAACCGGCACAACGTCGGCTTCATGGTGGCCGACCTGCTGACGGGTCGGCTCGGCGCGAGGTTCGGCCGGCACAAGCGGGCGGTGGCGGAGGTCGCCGAGGGGCGGCTCGGGCTCGGTGGGCCGAAGCTGGTGCTGGTCAAGCCGCTGACCTACATGAACCTCTCCGGCGGGCCGGTGGCCGGCCTGGCCCAGTTCCACAAGGTGCCGCCTGGCCGGGTGATCGCCGTGCACGACGAGCTGGACATCGGCTACGGCCAGGTGCGGGTGAAGTGCGGCGGCGGTGAGGGCGGGCACAACGGCCTGCGGTCGATGTCGAAGTCGCTGGGCACGAAGGAGTACGTCCGGGTGCGGTTCGGCATCGGCCGGCCGCCGGGGCGGCAGGATCCGGCGGACTACGTACTGTCGGATTTCAGCGCGGCCGAGCGCAAGGAACTGGAGTTCCTGGTGGACCGGGCGGCGGACGTGGTGGAGTCGGTGGTCACCAGGGGCGTGGAGCCGACGCAGAACCTTTACCACGGGGTGTGAGCGTCGAATCGCCCGCGGTGAGCCGGTAGTCTTCGCCTTTCGGCGTGGCGCACCGGCGACGCGGCTCGGCGTGCCGGCGCGGAGCGTGGCGAGGCGACGGGAGCAGAGTCATGGGCAGTCCTCCGATGATCGACGGCGCGTTCGCCCGGTGGCTGGCGGCCCGGGCCGGCCAGGCGCTGCTCGCGCTGCGGGCCGAGATGGGCTTCGCGGACGCGGGCGCGCTGAAGTCGGCGGGTGACAAGGTCTCGCACGACCTGATCCGCACCGAGCTGGCGAAGTGGCGGCCGGGTGACGCGGTGCTCTCCGAGGAGGACGAGGGGTCGCGCCTGGCCTGGGCGGCGGAGGTGAACGCCGGGGCGGTGTCCCGGCTGACCGCGGACCGGGTGTGGATCGTCGACCCGCTGGACGGTACCCGGGAGTTCGCCGAGGAGGGCCGGTCGGACTGGGCGGTGCACGTGGCGCTCTGGGCGCGTACCGCGCCGACGCCGCACGGCCTGGTCGCGGGGGCGGTGGGGCTGCCGGCGCAGCACCGGGTGCTGGGCACGGACTATCCGCCGGCGTACCCGCCGATGACGGTGGAGGCGGCGACCGCGCCCGGCGGGCGGACGATCCGCCTGGCGGCGAGCCGGAGCCGGCCGCCGGTGTTCCTGACCGACCTGGCGGAGGACGTCGGGGCCCACCTGGTGCCGATGGGCTCCGCCGGGGCGAAGATCGCCGCGGTGGTGACCGGTGAGGTGGACGCCTACATCCACGCGGGCGGGCAGTACGAGTGGGATTCGGCGGCGCCGGTGGCTGTGGCGACGGCCACCGGGCTGCACGCTTCCCGGATCGACGGTTCTGCGCTGAGATACAACGAGGCGGATCCGCGTCTGCCGGACCTGCTGGTCTGTCGCAAGGATCTCGCCAGTCGGTTGCTTGCAGCGCTGGAGCGTCATTCCGGGTAGCCTGAGCGGCACTTCTTGGCATGCCCGACCGGAAAGGTCTGGAATACGATGAGCGGATTCGACCGAAGCGAGCCCGTGTCATGACCGCCCCCGCCGCCTACCAGGTGTCCCACCTCGACGCGCTGGAGGCCGAGAGCATCTTCGTGATGCGCGAGGTGGTCGCCGAGATGGAGCGGCCGGTGCTGCTCTTCTCCGGCGGCAAGGACTCGATCGTCATGCTCCGGCTGGCCCAGAAGGCGTTCGCCCCGGCCAACATCCCGTTCCCGGTGATGCACGTGGACACCGGCCACAACTTCCCGGAGGTCCTGGAATACCGGGACCAGCGGGTCGCGGAGCTGGGGCTGCAACTGGTGGTGGCGAGCGTGCCGGAGGCCCTGGCCAGCGGCCTGGTCCGCGAGTCGGCCGACGGGATGCGCAACCGGATCCAGACGCCGGTGCTGCTGGATGCGGTGGAGAAGCACCGCTTCGACGCGCTCTTCGGCGGCGCCCGCCGCGACGAGGAGAAGGCCCGCGCCAAGGAGCGGGTGTTCAGCTTCCGCGACGAGTTCGGCCAGTGGGACCCGAAGAACCAGCGTCCCGAGCTGTGGACGCTCTACAACGGCCGGCACCACCCGGGCGAGTCGATCCGGGTCTTCCCGCTGTCCAACTGGACCGAGCTGGACGTGTGGCACTACATCGCCCGCGAGCGGATCGCCCTGCCGTCGATCTACTACGCGCACGAGCGCGAGGTGATCGAGCGGGACGGGATGCTCTACGCGGTCAACGAGTTCTTCCGCCCCCGGGCGGGCGAGGAGCGGTTCAAGGCGCGGGTGCGCTACCGGACGGTGGGCGACGCCTCCTGCACCGCGGCCGTCCGCTCCGACGCCGACACGGTGGAGAAGGTCATCGAGGAGGTCGCCGCCACCCGGATCACCGAGCGCGGCGCGACCCGCGGCGACGACCGGGTCAGCGAGGCCGCCATGGAGGACCGCAAGCGGGAGGGCTACTTCTGATGACCACCGAGACCGTCGCTCCGGCGACCACCGAGACGGCCGGTCGCCCCATGGACCTGCTGCGCTTCGCGACCGCCGGCAGCGTGGACGACGGCAAGTCGACCCTGATCGGGCGGCTGCTCTACGACACCAAGTCGCTCTTCACCGACCAGCTCGCCGCCGTGGAGGCGGTCAGCGCGGCGCGCGGCGACGAGTACACCAACCTGGCGCTGCTCACCGACGGCCTGCGGGCCGAGCGGGAGCAGGGCATCACCATCGACGTGGCGTACCGCTACTTCGCCACGCCGCGGCGGAAGTTCATCATCGCCGACACCCCCGGGCACATCCAGTACACCCGCAACATGGTCACCGGGGCGTCGACGGCCGACCTGGCGCTGATCCTGGTGGACGCCCGCAAGGGCCTGGTCGAGCAGTCCCGCCGGCACGCGTTCCTCTGCTCGCTGCTGCGGGTGCCGCACCTGGTCCTCTGCGTCAACAAGATGGACCTGGTCGACTACTCGCAGGAGGTCTTCGAGCGGATCGCGGACGAGTTCACGGCGTTCGCCGCGAAGCTCGACGCCCCCGACCTGACCGTGGTGCCGATCTCCGCGCTCAAGGGCGACAACATCGTCAGCCGGTCGGAGAACATGCCCTGGTACGAGGGGCCGTCGCTGCTGCACCACCTGGAGCGGGTGCACATCGCCAGCGACCGCAACCTGGTCGACGTCCGGTTCCCGGTGCAGTACGTGATCCGGCCGCAGTCCATCACCGTGACCGACTACCGGGGCTACGCCGGCCAGGTCGCCTCCGGTGTGCTCAAGCCGGGTGACGAGGTGATGGTGCTGCCGTCCGGCTTCACCAGCCGGATCTCCGCCGTGGAGACCGCCGACGGGCCGGTCGCGGAGGCGTTCCCGCCGATGTCGGTGACCGTACGCCTCGAAGACGAGATCGACATCTCGCGGGGCGACATGATCTGCCGGCCGAACAACGCCCCGGCGGTGGCCCAGGACATCGAGGCGATGGTCTGCTGGATGGACGAGACCCGCCCGCTCCAGGTCGGCGGCAAGTACGCCGTCAAGCACACGACCCGCTCGGCGCGGGCCATCGTGCGCGGCCTGCACTACCGGCTGGACATCAACTCGCTGCACCGGGACGACTCGGCCGGCGAGCTGAGGCTCAACGAGATCGGCCGGGTGCGGCTGCGCACCACCGTGCCGCTGCTCGCGGACGAGTACCGCCGCAACCGCACCACCGGCGGGTTCGTCATCATCGACGAGACCACCAACCGTACGGTCGGCGCGGGGATGATCGTCGAGGCGCAGTGAGCCTCATCGACGGGCGGGCGCCGACGCCCGCCCGTCGTCCGCCGCGCTGACCCCGCCGGCCGCCGCGCTGACCACGCCCGCCGCCGGGCTGGCCGCGCTCTCCGTGGCACCGGCCGCGCCGGCGGCCGTGGCCCGCGCGGTCGCGCGAGCCACGAGGCGCGTCCAGATCCGGTAGCCGATCCAGCGGACCACCGGGACGGCCCGGCGCGTGAGCTGCCGCCAGGCGCGGAAGGCGAAAACAGCGCCGGCCGGCATCAGCAGCAGCGCGGCCACCCCGCCGGCAGGGGTGTCCCTCGCCGGGGCGAGGCCGCTGACCACCAGCCCGCCGAGTGCCGCCGCGGTGAGCGCCAGGCAGAGCACGACGGACGTCGAGCCGAGCTGGCGGCGCAGTTGGAGGCGGACCGCCGGCGGCTGCCGCCGCCAGGCCGGCAGGGCCGACCCGGCGACGACCGCCAGGAGCGCCAGGGCGGCGGCGAGCCGCTCGGGCCGCCCGCCGTCGACCAGCGCGAAGAGCGCCCAGTGGCCGATGCCGGCCAGCGCCGCCGCGTCGAACAGGCGCCAGCACAGGGCCACCGCGACGGCCTCGTGCGCCGCGGCGGCCCCCCGCGCGTGCGGGTTGGCGGCCAGGGCGTCGGTGAACCCCCGGGCGGCCCGGCCGACCCGGTCCCGCGAGGCTTCCATCCGCGCCAGCAGGGCCAGCGCCGGCTCGTACGCCGGGTCCAGGACGAGGGCCTGCCGGCATGCCTCCCGGGCCGCCCGGAGCCGGCCCATCCGCAGGTGGATCCGGGCGTCCAGCAGGTGGACGTCGGGGATGTCGTGGCGGATCTCCCGCGCGGTGTCGGCGTGCCGGCGGGCGACCACGACGCGGGTGGGGTTGCCGAGGGCCAGCAGCGCCTCCGCGAACAGCGCGTGGGCCTCCCAGGACCGCGGCGCCAGCTCCAGGGCGCGTTGGGCGGCGGCCGCCGCGTGGCCGGGGTGCCCGGCCGCCAGCAGGATCCGGGCCTTCTCCGCGAGCAGGTGCTCCTGGGCGCGGGCGACGCCGAGGGCCTGGTCCACCAGGCGCATGGCCTCCGCCAGTTGGCCCGTCGACCGGTGACAGCGGGCCAGGTGGAGCAGCAACCCGGCGTGCTGGGGTTGCTCGGCCAGCGCGCCGCGCAGCACCTGCGCCGCCTCGGCGTGCCGTCCGACGCGGCTCAGCGCCTGGGCGCGCTCCTGCGCGACCGTTCCGGCATCGCTCACGTCGCCTCCCGTTCCGGGACGATCCGGTCGACGCCACACCCTACCGATCGTCCTGACCGGATGGTCGAGCCGCGCAGTCAGTCCAGCCGGGTCGCTCCCGGCCCGGGCAGGACGGTGACGTGGCCGGGCGCGGCGAAGCCGCGTTCGCCGTACGCGGCCGTGACGGCGGCGGCGACCGCGTCGGCGCGCTCCGCGTCGACCAGGGCGAGGACGCAGCCGCCGAAGCCGCCGCCGGTCATCCGTGCCCCCAGGGCGCCGGCCGACAGGGCCGCCTCGACCGCCGTGTCGACCTCCGGCACCGTGATCTCGAAGTCGTCGCGCATCGAGGCGTGCGAGGCGGTCAGCAGCGGGCCGATCTCGCGTACCTTGCCGGCGCGCAGCAGGGCGACGGTGTCGAGGACACGCTGGTCCTCGGTCACCACGTGCCGCACCCGGCGGCGGGTCTCGGCGTCGTCGATCCGGGCCAGCGCGTCGGCCAGCCCGTCGGTGGGGACGTCCCGCAGCGCCGCGACGCCGAGCAGCCCGGCCGCCGCCTCGCAGGACCTGCGGCGGGCGGCGTACTCGCCGTCGGCGTGCCGGTGCGGGGCCCGGCTGTCGACCACCAGCACGGCCAGGCCGGACGTGTCCAGGTCGAACGGGATGTGCTCGACGGACTCGTCGCGGCAGTCCAGGAAGAGCGCGTGCCCGGCGCGGCAGCGGATCACCGCCGACTGGTCCATGATCCCGGTCGGCGCGCCGACGTAGCCGTTCTCGGCGCGCTGGGCCAGCCGGGGCTGCCGGTCGGCGGGCAGGTCCAGCCCGCCCAGGTCGACCAGGGCGGCCAGCACGGCGGCCTCCAGCGCCGCCGAGGAGGAGAGTCCCGAGCCCAGCGGCACGTCGGAGGCGATCGCCAGCCGGGCGCCGGGCACGGCGTGCCCCGCCTCCCGCAGCGCCCAGACCACCCCGGCCACGTACGCGCCCCAGCCGGTGACCCGGCCCGGCCCGGCGAGCTCGTCGGCGTCGAAGGCGATGGTCTCGCCGGACAGCTCGGACCAGACCGTCCAGCGTTCGCCGGGCTGCGGCGCGGCGGCGGCCACCGTGCGCAGCGGCAGGGCGAAGGGCAGCACGAAGCCGTCGTTGTAGTCGGTGTGCTCGCCGATCAGGTTGGCCCGGCCGGGAGCCGCCCAGCGGCCGGCGGGCGGCCCGGCGTACGCCGAACGGAAGCCGGCGGTGGCGCGGGCCGCGACGTCGTCGGTCACCGCGGCGCCACGAGGTGCGTGCGGTAGAAGGCCCAGGCGTCGCCCACCATGTCGTGCAGGGTCGGCTTCCGCGGCACCCAGCCCAGCTCCTCGCGGGCCAGCGCGGACGACGCGACCAGCTCGGCGGGGTCGCCCTCGCGGCGCGGGGCCACCTCGACGGGCACCGGGTGCCCGGTGACCTCCCGGACCACGTCGACGACCTGGCGGTTGGTGAAGCCGTTGCCGTTGCCCAGGTTGTAGATCCGGTGCTGGCCGGCGGTGGCCGCGTCGAGCGCGAGCAGGTGGGCGCGGGCCAGGTCGGCGACGTGGATGTAGTCGCGCACGCAGGTGCCGTCGACGGTGGGGTAGTCGTCGCCGAAGAGCTGGAGCTTCTCCCGGCGCCCGGCGGCCACCTCGAGCGCGATCGGGATCAGGTGGGTCTCCGGGTCGTGCCGCTCGCCGAGCGCGACGTCGCCGTCGAGGTGCGCCCCGGCCACGTTGAAGTAGCGCAGCGACACGGCGGCCAGGCCGTGCGCGACCGCCTCGGAGGTGAGCGCCATGTCGACGGCGAGCTTGGTGGCCCCGTAGGTGTTGGTGGGGGCCTTGACCGCGGTCTCCGGGATCGGCAGCTCGGTGGGGTTGCCGTAGACGGCGGCGGTGGAGGAGAAGACCAGCCGGGGCACGCGTGCGGCCCGGACGGCGTCGATCAGGGCGAGCGAGCCGACGGTGTTGGTGTGCCAGTAGAGCTCGGGCTTCACCATCGACTCGCCGGCGGCGATGAGGGCGGCGAAGTGCAGCACCCCGTCGAAGCCCGCCTCCGGGGTGAGCACCCGGGCGGCGTCGTGGAGGCCGGCGTCGACGTGGGTGGCGTCGGGGGCGAGCGCCTCCCGGTGGCCGGTACGCAGGTCGTCGAGGACGACCACCTGATGGCCGGCGTCGAGCAGCATCCGGGTCACCACGCTGCCGATGAAGCCGGCGCCGCCGGTGACGAGCAGTTTCACGTCGGTCTCCTCCCGCCCGGCCGCCGCGTCACGGCCATGTCGTGATCACCCTACGGCCGGTCGCCGTGCTTCCGCGCTCCATCGACGCCCCGCCATTCCACCACGAACTCCCATGTTCGAACAGAGGCGAACATGGCGCACCCGACGGCCCAGCGCTGTCTACCATCACTGTCATGCGGGAAGCGGGTGGTCCCGGGCCGCGTCGACGGGCCCGGACGCGACCGCGCCGCGAGCCGGGCCCGCTGGCCCGGGCCGTCGCCCGGATCGTGGTCCGCGCCGCCGACGGCGCCACCCGCGCGGTGACGGCCCTGCTCGGCGCCAGCCCCGCGGCCGGCCGGGAGCGGATCAGCGAGGCGGAGCTGCGCGACCTGGTCGCCGCCAACACCCTGCTCGACCCGGTCGAGCGCCGGATCATCGACGAGGTGCTGGTCGCCGGCGCGAGCCTGGTCCGCGAGGTGATGATGCCCCGCACCGAGGTGGTCTTCCTCTCCGCCCGGCTGACCATCGCCGAGGCGGAGCGGCTGGTCCGGGCCGAGACGCACACCCGCTACCCGGTCGTCGACGGCACCCACGACGACGTGGTCGGCTTCGTGCACCTGCGCGACGTGCTGCTGCGCCCCGACCTCGACCCCTGCACCACCGTCGGCGAGCTGACCCGGGAGGTGAAGCGGCTGCCCGGCAGCAAGCGGGTGCTCGCCGCGCTCAGCGAGATGCGCCGGGAGCGCCACCACCTCGCCGTGGTGGTCGACGAGTACGGCGGCACCGCCGGCATCGTCACCCTGGAGGACCTGATCGAGGAGCTGATCGGGGAGATCCACGACGAGTACGACACCGCCCCCGACCCGGTGCACGCCGGCCTGCCCGCGGTGGTGGACGGCCGGCTCAACCTCGCCGACTTCGCCGAGCGCACCGGGGTGACCCTGCCCCCTGGGCCGTACGAGACGGTGGGCGGCTTCGTGATGGCGGCGCTCGGCCGGCTCCCGGTCGCCGGTGACGAGGTGCCGGTGGCCGGTGGCCCGGCCGGCGCGGGCGGCCCGGCAGCCGACGATCCGCCCGGCGGCTGGCTGCTGCGGGTACACACGCTGGAGGGCCGCCGCGTGGCCCGGCTCACCGTCGCTGCCGTGCGCGTGCCGGAACCCCGGCGCGAGGTCACCGCTCCGGCGCCGGTGGGTCCGAGCCGACCCGCCGGCCCGTCATGACGTACGCCAGGCGTTGCTGACAGAATTGCCGGCATGTCCGACGTTCCCGCCCGCCCCCGCGTCTTCTCCGGCATCCAGCCGACGGCCGACTCGTTCCACCTCGGCAACTACCTGGGCGCGGTGCGGCACTGGGTGGCCCTGCAGGACACCCACGACGCGTACTACTGCGTGGTCGACCTGCACGCGATCACCGCCGGCCACGACCCGAAGGTGCTCACGCAGCGTTCCCGGCTGGCCGCCGCGCAGTTGTTCGCCGTGGGTCTCGACCCGGAGCGCAGCACGCTGTTCGTGCAGTCGCAGGTGCCCGAGCACCCGATGCTCGCCTGGGTCCTGGGCTGCATCACCGGGTTCGGCGAGGCGAGCCGGATGACCCAGTTCAAGGACAAGTCGCAGAAGCAGGGCGGCGAGCGGGCCAGCGTCGGCCTGTTCACCTACCCGATCCTCCAGGCCGCCGACATCCTGCTCTACCAGGCCCACGCCGTGCCGGTCGGCGAGGACCAGCGCCAGCACCTGGAACTCTCCCGCGACCTGGCCCAGCGGTTCAACTCGCTGTTCGGGCAGACCTTCACCGTGCCCGCGCCGCACATCGTCAAGGACACCGCGAAGATCACCGACCTGCAGGACCCGACGGCGAAGATGTCGAAGTCGTCGTCCTCGCCCGCCGGCATCATCGACCTGCTGGAGGACCCGGCCCGCTCGGCCAAGAAGATCCGCTCGGCGGTCACCGACACCGGCCGGGAGATCGTCTTCGACGCCGAGACCAAGCCGGGCGTCTCCAACCTGCTCACCATCTACTCCGCCCTCACCGGGCGGAGCATCGACGACCTGGTGGCCGCGTACGCCGGCAAGGGCTACGGCGACCTGAAGAAGGACCTCGCCGAGGTGGTGCGGGAGTTCGTCACGCCGATCCAGGAGCGCACCCGGACCTACCTCGACGACCCGGCGCAGCTGGACAAGCTGCTCGCCGCCGGCGCGGAGAAGGCCCGGGCGGTCGCCGCGGCGACGCTGCGAACCGCGTACGAGCGGGTGGGCTTCTTCCCGCCGGTGCGCGGCGAGTAGCGCCGCGGCGCGACGGGTGAGGGTGGACAGGTCGGTGGCCGGAGGGATGGCGCGGAGCGTGGATCGCAGGGACGGGGCGCCGGACGCCGGTGACACCATCCAGATCGGCATCGCGGTGGACATCCCGGAGCCGTGGGGCGGCACGCTCACCCGACGCCGGGTCGAGGCCGGCGACCCCCAGGTCGTGCCCGCGCACGTGACCCTGCTCGGGCCGACCGAGATCCCGGTGGCGGCGCTGCCGACGGTGGAGCGGCACCTCACCGCGGTCGCCGCCGCCCACCTGCCGTTCACGCTGCACCTGCGGGGCACCGGCACGTTCCGGCCGGTGACCCAGGTGGTCTTCGTGGCGGTGGCGGCCGGGATCAGCGAGTGCGAGCTGCTCGCCGCCGCGATCAGCGCCGCCCCGGAGCTGCGCCGCGAGGCGCGCTTCCCGTACCACCCGCACGTCACCGTCGCGCAGGACGTCGCGCCGGAGGCGCTGGACAAGGCGTACGAGGACCTGGCCGACTTCTCCGCGATGTTCGAGGTGGAGGCGTTCACCCTCTTCTCGCACAGCGGGCAGACCCGGTGGCAGCCGCGCCGGGACTTCCGGCTGGGCGGATGACCCCGTCCGGCCGGCGCGTCGGGGCGGCCGGGGCGACGACGCCGACCGGGTGACGCGCCGGCAGGCGAGGGCCGGCGGCAGGTTGCCCCCGTGACGGCGATAGATCGGCGAGGATGACGGCGTGAACGTGTGGGGCCGCATCGAGGCGGGCGTCGACCGCCGGATCAGCGCCGCGCGCCGCCGGTCCGGTGCCGTCGACCACCTGTGGCGGGCCGGCGCGCTCTACGCCGAGGTGCTGGGCGGGCGGCTGGCCGCGGCGATCGCCTACTACGGCTTCTTCGCGGTGTTCGCGCTCGCGCTGGTCGCGTACTCGATCTTCGGGGCCATCCTGGAGGACAACGACGAGGTCAGCGCCGCCGCCGCCGGCTTCCTGCGGGAGAACCTGCCGTTCCTCGACCCGGTGCAGATCGCCGAGAGCAGCGGCACGGTCGGGGTGGTCGGCCTGATCATCCTCGTCCTGACCGGCATCGGCTGGGTGGAGGCCATCCGCTCCTCGCAGCGGCTGATGTACGGGCTCAACCAGCAGCCCGGCAACCTGGTGGTGCGCCGCCTGGTCGACCTGGGCGTGCTGCTCGTCGTCTTCGTGCTGCTCGGCGTCTCGGTGGCGGCGGTGGACGCGCTGGAGTCGCTGCTGCGCTTCCTGCTGCGCAGCACCGGCTCGGTCGGCCTGACCACGGTCAGCGCGGTGCTCAGCGTGCTGGTCAACGCGGTGCTGGCCACCCTGCTGCTGGTGGCGGTGCCGAGACTGCGGATGAGCCGGGTCCGGCTGCGCCCGGTGGTGCTGCTCGTCGCGGTCGGCATCACGCTGCTGAACACCGTCGGGCGCTACTACGTCGTGCGCACCGAGCGCAATCCGGCGTACACGGTGGTGGCGGGCGCGGTGGGCCTGCTGCTCTACCTCTACCTGCTCAACCAATTGGTGCTCTTCGGCGCGGCGCTCGCCGCGACGAGCCGGCGCGGCCGGGTGGTGGACCTGGCGGAGGGCCCGCCGCCGGCCGACCTCGACGCGGACACGGATCCCGGCGCCCCCGGCGGGGCCGGATGAACGGGGGAGCGGGCGTGCGGATCTCGGTGGACCCGGGCTCGGCGGTGCCGCCGTACGAGCAGGTGCGCGGGCAGCTCGCGGAGCTGATCGGGACGGGCCGGCTGGCGGTCGGCACCCGGCTGCCGACGGTGCGGCAGTTCGCGGCGGACCTCGGGCTGGCGGTCAACACGGTGGCCCGGGCCTACCGGGAGCTGGAGGCGGCCGGCCTGCTGGAGACCCGGGGCCGGCACGGCACTTTCGTCGCACCCGGCCGCGATGATGCGCTGGACCGGTTGCAGCGGGTGGCGGCCGACTACGCCGCCGAGGCCGCCCGGTTGGGGGTGCCGCCGTCGGCGGCGCTCGCCCTGGTCCGCGCGGCCCTGGACGCGGCGCGGCCGGGCTGACGGCGCGACGGCGGAGGCGGGTGGCCGCGCCGGACGAGGATCCGGCCGTCACGGTGGCGGCGATTGAGCCGAATGCCACCCGCGTTTCCGGTGGGACGGACGATGATGGGCGCGTGGGCGCACTCGTGACACTGGACCTGCCGGAAGACTCCCCGATGCTCGGCCTGCCGTGGATCATCACCTTCGGCCCGCTCGGCGACGCCGACGAGTGGGAGCCGGTGGTCTGTGGCCCCTACGAGCGACCGCACGCCCTCGCGCTGGCCGAGGCGGTGGTCGCCGAGGAGCAGCTGATGGCGGTGGTCGAGCCGCTGCTGCCGGCGGTGTCGGCGGAGGAGATCCGGGGCGAGATCGCCGCCGCGCAGGTCGCCGCCGAGGACGAGTCGGCGCGGATCGAGGAGGCCGACCTCTACGGCGACTTCGAGGACACCATCGACGAGGAACTCGAGGCGGCGGCTGCGGAGGAGCACCGCACCGAGCCGCTCGCCCCGCCCAGCGAGGCCGAGCTGCGGGCCGGCTTCAGCCGCATCGCCGCGAAGCTCACCGGCGGCGCCGCCTGAGCCGACCGGCGGAGACCCGGGCGGGCCGGGGGCGACACCTGTCCGGGATGGACGCCGGCGCCCCGGGGAGCGGACTCCACGAGGCGCCGGCGCCACCTCACCCCCCACCACAAGGGGTCGGTGGCCCAGCCGCCCGTCGGCGCGGGGCACAACGGACGACCAGGTCGATGACGGGTTACCCGCTCAGCGCCGTTCGAACCAGGCGGCCGCGTCGACCGGGAGCAGGTGACCCGTGCCCTGGCCGGTGAGCGCCTCGCTGGCGGCGATCGGCTCGCCGTACCCGTCGATCAGGGCCGGGGCACCGCTGATGTTGACCACGCAGGTCAGCACGGTGTCGCCGGCGGCGCGGCTGAAGGCGAGCACACCCGGCCGAGTCTCCAGCCAGGTGACCCCGCCCGCGTCGGCGGCCAGCGCCGGGTGCGCGTGGCGGATCCGCAGGGCGGTGCGGTAGAGCTCCAGCGTCGAGCCGGGCACGCCGGCCTGGGCGGCGACCGAGAGGGCGCGCCAGGTCGCCGGGGCCGGCAGCCAGCTCAGCTCGCTGCCCTCCGGCCCGAAGCCGTACGGGGCCAGCTCGCCGCTCCACGGGATCGGCACCCGGCAGCCGTCCCGGCTCTCGCCGGTGCGCAGGAACGCCGGGTCCTGGCGCAGTTCGTCCGGCAGGTCGAGCACCTCCGGCAGGCCCAGCTCCTCGCCCTGGTAGACGTAGGCACAGCCGGGCAGGGCGAGCATCAGCAGGGTGGCGGCCCGCGCCCGGCGCAGCCCCTCGGCGCCGTCGCCGTAGCGGGTGACGTGCCGCTGCTTGTCGTGGTTCGAGAGCACCCAGGTCGTCGGCGCGCCGACGATGGTCGACTCGGCGAGCGCGGTGTCGATCACCTTGCGGAACGATTCGGCCGACCACGTCGCGTCGAGGAAGTCGAAGCTGAACGCCTGGTGCAGCTCGTCGGGGCCGATGTAGCGGGCCAGCCGCTGCGGGGTCTCGGCCCACGCCTCGGCGACGGCCATCCGGCCGCCGGGGTAGCTGTCCAGGATCGGCCGCCAGGCGCGGTAGATCTCGTGCACCTCGTCCTGGTCGAAGTAGGGGAGCCGGCCCTTGCCGAGCAGCTCCACCTGGCGCTGCCCCGTGGTCATCGTGCTGAAGCCGACGTCGGGCAGGCCCTCGGCCTTGATCATGCCGTGCGCCACGTCGATCCGGAAGCCGTCCACGCCCCGGTCCAGCCAGAAGCGCAGGATGTCCTCGAACTCGGCGCGGACCTCCGGGTGGCGCCAGTTCAGGTCCGGCTGCGCCGGGTCGAACAGGTGCAGGTACCACTGGCCGTCGGCCACCCGCGTCCAGGCGGGGCCGCCGAAGATGCTCTCCCAGTCGTTCGGGGGCAGCTCGCCGTCGGCGCCCCTGCCGTCGGCGAAGAGGTAGCGCTCGCGCTCGGCGGAGCCCGGGCCGGCGGCCAGGGCGGCCTGGAACCACGGGTGCCGGTCGGAGGTGTGGTTGGGAACCAGGTCGACGATGATCCGCAGGTCGAGCGCGTGCGCGTCGGTGATCATCGCGTCGAAGTCGGCGAGGGTGCCGAACATCGGGTCGACGTCGCGGTAGTCGGCGACGTCGTAGCCGCCGTCGACCATCGGGGAGGTGTAGAAGGGGGTCAGCCAGAGCGCGTCCACGCCGAGGTCGCGCAGGTACGGCAGGCGCTCGCGGATGCCCTGCAGGTCGCCGATCCCGTCGCCGTTGGAGTCGGCGAAGCTGCGGACGTAGACCTGGTAGACGACCGCGGAACGCCACCAGTCGTCGTCGGAGGTCAGCGGCGTGGGGTTGCTGACGGTCATCGGAGGCGGTTCCCCGTTCTGTGACGCGCGGGACAGCACACCCGGTGCGGTACGGGTGGAAGGCGCGGTCTGAGCAGGATGCCGCCCGGTGCTGCAAGAGTCAAGCATTTCTTGCGCAAGGGATGGTCCCGGTCACGCCGGGCGGGCGCCCACGACCGGTCCGCCCGGGTCCCGGGCGGGCGGCAGCCGGGGCGGCGGTCAGGCGGGGACGGCGAGCGCGGGCGGCGCGGGGCGCTGGCGGCCCGGGGCGCCGCCGCCGGCCGGGGCGACCGCGGTGGAGCCGCGCACCACCAGCTCGGGCCGGAACACGTACTCCGAGTGCGGGGCGGCGTGCCCGTTGATCTCGTCGACCAGGGCCCGGACGGCGGCGACCGCCATCGCGGCCACCGGCTGGCGCATGGTGGTCAGCGGCGGGTCCGTGAAGGCCATCAGCGGGGAGTCGTCGTAGCCGACCACCGAGAGGTCGGTCGGCACGGACAGGCCGCGCTGCCGGGCGGCCCGGATCGCGCCGAGCGCCATCAGGTCCGAGCCGCAGACGATGCCGGTGACGCCCCGGTCCAGCAGCCGTGCGGCGGCCGCCTCGCCACCCTCCACACCGAACAGGGAGAGCTCGGCGAGCTCGCCGAGGTCCGCCTCGGCCGCGCCGGCCAGCCGGCCCATCGCGGCCCGGAAGCCGGCCACCCGCCGCTGCACCGGCACGAACCGGTCCGGGCCGGTGATCAGGCCGATGCGGCGGTGCCCGAGCGCCACCAGGTGGGCCACGGCCAGTTCGGTGGCCTCGCCGTCGTCGCAGGAGACGAAGGGGGCGGGGATGCCCGGCGCGTACCCGTTGATCATGACGATGGGCAGCGGACGGGCGATCAGGGCGCGGTACCTGTCGTGGTTGGCGGCGGTGTCGGCGTGCAGGCCGGAGACGAAGACGATCCCGGAGACCTGCCGGTCCAGCAGCATCTCGACGTACTCGTCCTCGGTGACTCCGCCCGGCGTCTGGGTGCACAGCACCGGGGTGAACCCGCTCTGCGCCAGCGTCGACTCGATCACCTGGGCGAAGGCGGGGAAGATCGGGTTGTCCAGTTCGGGCACCACCAGGCCCACCAGGCCGGCGCTGCGCTTGCGCAGCCGGGCGGGGCGCTCGTAGCCGAGCACGTCGAGGGCGGTCAGGACGGCCTGCCGGGTCTCGGGGGCCACGCCCGGGCGGTCGTTGAGCACCCGCGACACCGTGGCCTCGCTGACTTCGGCCTGCTGGGCGATGTCGGACAGTCGAGCGCGCATGGCCCGCACTTTAGCTCACGAGCAAGATCTTGCGTACACTCCTGCAAGCCCTTCCATTCTCTGAAACCCCTTGCTAACGTCCCCGCAACACGCGAGAGCAGCGGCGCAGCACATCGGGCGCCGGTTTGGCAAGAAATTCACAGAGGTTTCCACTGGCGGGTCGCCCTTCCCCCGGCGGGCCGCCATGACGACAGGAGTACCGATGCGCATCCGTACCGCGGGTGTGGTCGCCGTCCTCGGCCTGGCGCTCGCCGCCTCCGGCTGCGGCAGCGACAGCAGCGACGAGCCGGCCGCGAAGGAATCCACCAAGGCCGCCACCGGCGGCAAGCTGGTGATCTGGGCCGACGACAAGCGCACCGCCGCCCTCAAGCCGTTCGCCGAGAAGTTCGGCCAGGAGAACGGCGTCACGGTCGAGGTCCAGGCCGTCTCCAAGGACCTCCAGACCAACTTCGTCACCGCCTCGCAGCAGGGCAGCGGCCCGGACGTCGTGGTCGGCGCGCACGACTGGATCGGCAACCTCGTCCAGAACGGCGCCATCGACCCGGTGCAGCTCGCCGCCGAGCAGAAGAGCGGCTTCAACGAGACCGCCGTCAAGGCCGTGACCTTCAACGGCCAGCTCTACGGCGTGCCCTACGCCATGGAGAACCTGGCGCTGATCCGCAACACCGAGCTGGCCCCCGAGGCGCCGAAGACGATCGAGGACCTGGTCGCCGCCGGCAAGAAGCTCAAGGCCGAGAAGAAGGCCAGCGAGATCCTCTGCCTCCAGTCCGGCCAGAACGGCGACGCGTACCACATCTACCCGCTCTACACCTCCGGTGGCGGGTACCTCTTCGGCGCCGCCGCCAACGGCGACTACGACCCGAAGGACCTGGGCGTCGGCAAGCCGGAGTCGATCGAGGCGTTCAAGAAGATCGCCGCGCTCGGTGAGAAGGGCGAGGGCGCGCTGAAGCGGTCGATCACCCCCGAGAACTCGATCGCCACCTTCACCGGCAAGAAGTGCGCGTTCCTGGTCTCCGGCCCGTGGGCCGTCGCGGACGCCAAGAAGGCCAACATCAAGTACGACATCTCCCCGGTCCCCGGCTTCGCCGGTGGCAAGGAGGCCCAGCCGTTCGTGGGCGTCCAGGCGTTCTACGTGGCGTCGAAGGGCAAGAACAAGGCCCTGGCCCAGGAGTTCGTGGCCAACCACGTCACCACCCCCGAGCTGGCCGTGGCGCTCTACAACGCCGAGCCCCGTCCGCCGGCGCTGACCGCCGCGCTGGACCAGGTCAAGGGCACCGACCCGGACCTGGCCAAGTTCCAGGAGGCCGGCAAGAACGGTCAGGTGCTCCCGGCGATCCCCGCCATGGCCACCATCTGGGACCCGTTCGGTAAGGCCGAGGCCGCCATCATCGGCGGCGCCGACCCGACCAAGACGATCACCGCGGCCGGCAAGACCATCTCCGGCCAGATCAAGTAATGAGCACGTCGCTGTCCGGCCCGGGACCTGCCACACAGGACCCGGGCCGGGAGCCCGTCGGCTCCGGGCTCCCGCGCCCGTCCCGCACCGCGCGGCACCACGCGCCGATCACCGCGACCGGTCTGCTCGTCAAGGTGATCCTGCTCGGCCTGACCGCCGGGATCGCGATCTGGGCGGCCTTCCCGCTCGTCGAGGCGGAGAAGTGGATCGGGCTGGCAGTCCTGGCCGCCACCACCGCCGGGCTGTTCTACCTCTACCTGACCCGGCGGCACATCCCGGCGAAGTACCTGGTCCCCGGCACGCTCTTCCTGATCGCGTTCCAGGTGGTCCCGGTGCTCTACACGGCGAGCACCGCCTTCACGAACTTCGGCGACGGTCACCGCGGCACCAAGGACGAGGCCGTCGTCGCCATCCAGACCGCCTCGGTCAAGCAGGTGCCCGGCTCCGCCGAGTACGCCCTGTCGATCGCCACCAAGGGCGACCCGGCGACCGGGCCGCTCGTCTTCCTGGTCTCCGACCCGGCCACCGGCGTGGTCTCGGCCGGCGACAGCGGGGGGCTGCGCCAGCTCGACGCCGGCCAGGTCACCGTCGCGCCCGGCGGCAGGGTCACCGCCGCCGAGGGCTACACCGTGCTCAACTTCGGCCAGGCCAGCGCGCGCAGCCAGGAGATCACCGACCTGGTGGTGCCGACCTCCGGGGGCGCGCTGCGCTCCGCCGGCCTGTCCCGCGCCTACGAGGGCAAGGCGGTCCGGGCGTACGACGCCGGCTGCGACTGCATCAGGGACACCGAGACCGGCCGGACCTGGACGGCGGACGAGGAGACCGGCGCCTTCGTCGCCGCCGACGGCGAGCGGCTGGCCCAGGGCTGGAAGGTCACCGTCGGGCTCAAGAACTTCTCCCGGGTGCTCACCGACCCGGCCATCTCCGGGCCGTTCTTCGGCACCCTGCTGTGGAACTTCGCCTTCGCGATCGGCTCGACCGGCGGCACGTTCCTGCTGGGGATGTTCATCGCCCTGGCGCTGCACTCGCCCCGGATGCGGGGCACCAACCTCTACCGGGTCCTGCTGATCCTGCCGTACGCCATGCCGTCCTTCGCGATGCTGCTGGTCTGGCGGGACATGTTCAACACGGACTTCGGCCTGATCAACAACCTGTTCGGGATCGGGGTGGACTGGTTCGGCCAGGAGTGGTCGGCCCGGATCGCGGTGATCCTGGTGCAGCTCTGGCTGGGCTACCCGTACATGTTCCTGGTCGCCACGGGCGCGTTGCAGGCCATCCCGAAGGAGTTGACCGAGGCGACGTCGGTCGACGGCGCGTCGCCCTGGCAGTCGTTCCGGTCGGTCACCCTGCCGCTGCTGCTGGTCGCGCTCTCCCCGCTGCTGATCGCGTCGTTCGCGTACAACTTCAACAACTTCAACGCGATCTACCTGACCACCGAGGGTGGCCCCTTCCCGGCGGACAACCCGACCGCGGGGGCGACCGACCTGCTCATCACGTACACCTACCGGCTGGCCTTCGGCGCCCAGGGAGCCCAGTTCGGCCTGGCGGCCGCGGTGTCGATCTTCATCTTCACCATCGTCGCGGTGGTCTCGGCGGTGAGCTTCCGGCGCACCCGCAAGCAGGAGGAGGTGTACTCGTGACCTCGCTGCACGGCACTTCGGTCGCGGGCGGCGGCACCGGCGCCGCCCCGGCCGCCAACCGCAACGCGGGCCGGGGCCGCAACCGGTGGTTCGCCCAGGTCGGCTGGCGCCACCTCGTCGGCGTGCTGGCGGTCGCGTTCAGCCTCTTCCCGATCCTGTTCGTGCTCTCGGCCGCGCTCAACCCGCTCGGCACGCTCTCCTCGACCGAGCTGGTGCCGACCGGCGCGTCCTTCGACAACTTCGTGGACCTGTTCGACCGCACGGCGTTCGGGTGGTGGTTCGTCAACTCGCTGCTGATCGCCGGGGTGGCCTCGTTCGCGTCGGTCTTCCTGTCGGCGTTGGCGGCGTACGCGTTCTCGCGGATGCGGTTCTCCGGGCGGCGCGTCGGGCTGCTGTCGCTCCTGCTGATCCAGATGTTCCCGCAGTTCCTGGCGATCGTGGCGATCTTCCTGATCTTCACCACGATCACCGACCTGTGGCCGGCGATCGGCTTCAACACGCCGTGGGGCCTGCTGCTGCTTTACCTGGGCGGTGCGCTCGGCGTGAACACCTGGCTGATGAAGGGCTTCTTCGACACGCTCCCCCGGGAGCTGGACGAGTCGGCCACGATGGACGGCGCCACGCACGCCCAGGTCTTCTTCCGGATCATGCTGCCGCTGGTGGCGCCGATCCTGGCGGTGACCGGCCTGCTCGCCTTCATCGGCACCATCAACGAGTTCCTGATGGCGAACGTCTTCCTGACCAACAGCGAGTCCAAGACCCTCGCGGTCGGCATGTTCGGTCTGGTGGCCGGGGAGCGGAACAACAACTTCGGCATCTTCGCGGCGGGCACCCTGCTCACCGCCATTCCCACGGTGCTGGTCTTCCAACTGGTCCAGCGCTACATCGTCTCCGGCCTCACCGCCGGAGCTGTCAAAGGCTGAGCCTCCTCGGCTCACCGCTGCGGCAAGGGCGTCGGCGTCCGACGTACACCGGAGCAGTCGCGGGTCGACCGCCGCGGTCGGGAAACCGGCCGCGGCGGGTGCCCCCTTTCTCTCCCCGTCCGATCGACGCGAAAGGCACCGCCATGTCCCTGTTGCCGCACCACGACGGATCCGCCCTGTACGTCCCCGAGCAGGAGCCCTCGCTCGGCGACACCGTCGACGTCTTCGTCCGGGTGCCGGCCGGCGCCGACGTCCGCCAGGTGCACGTGCGCACCACCGGCGACGGCGAGCCCCGGTTCACCGAGGCGGTCGTCGACCGCACCGACGGCGACGACGTCTGGTGGCGGGTCCCGGTCGAGGCCCGCAACCCGGTCAGCAACTACCGGTTCATGCTCACCGGCCGGCGCGGCTACCGCTGGCTGAACGCCGCCGGCGTGGCGCACCACGACGTGCCGGACAACGGCGACTTCAAGCTGGTCACGTACGCCCCGCCGCCGGCCTGGGCCCGGGACGCGGTGATCTACCAGATCTTCCCGGACCGGTTCGCCCGCTCCGCCGCCGCCGACGGGCGCGACCTGCCGGACTGGGCGATCCCGTGCGACTGGGACACCCCGGTGATCGGGCGCGGCCCGGAGACCCCCTACCAGTTCTACGGCGGCGACCTGGACGGCATCACCGGGCGGCTGGACCACCTGGACCGGCTCGGCGTGAACACCGTCTACCTGACGCCGATCTTCCCGGCCCGCTCCAACCACCGCTACGACGCGTCCAGCTTCGACACCGTCGATCCGCTGCTCGGCGGGAACGCCGCGCTGGCCCGGCTCGCCGACGCCGTACGCGCCCGCGGCTGGCGGCTGCTCGGCGACATCACCAGCAACCACACCGGCGACGCGCACGAGTGGTTCACCCGGGCCGCCTCGGACGTGTCCGCGCCGGAGCGGGAGCTGTACTACTTCGACGAGGTGACCGGCTGCGACAACTCCAGCTCGGCGCGTCTGACGCCGCGCTGCGACCTGGAGCTGTCGTACGAGTCCTGGAACGGGGTCAAGTCGCTGCCGAAGCTGAACTGGGGCAGCGCCGAGCTGCGCCGGCGCTTCGCCACCGCCGAGGGTTCGCTGCTGCGCCGCTGGCTGCGCCCGCCGTACGGGCTGGACGGCTGGCGGGTGGACGTGGCGAACATGACGGGGCGGCGGGGCGCCGACGCGTACACCCACGAGGTGGCGGCGCTGCTGCGCCGGGTGGTCGCCGAGACCCGCGCCGACGGCCTGCTGCTGGCCGAGCACGGCCACGACCACACCGGCGACCTGGACCGCGACGGCTGGCACGGGACGATGAACTACGTCGGCTTCACCGACCCCGTCTGGTCCTGGCTGCGGCACGGCGACGACCCGCTGCCGAACTTCCTCGGCACCCCCGGCGGCGTGCTGCGGCGGGACGCCGGCGCCGTGCTGGCCACCATGAACGCCTACCGGTCGCTGGTCTCGTGGCGGTCGTACACGCACTCGTGGCAGCTGCTCGGCTCGCACGACTCGGCCCGGATCCGCACGGTGGTCGGCGACGCCGCGCGGCAGGAGGTCGCCGCCGGTCTGCTCGCCACCATGCCGGGCACCCCGGTGATCTTCGCCGGCGACGAGCTGGGCCTGACCGGCACCAACGGGGAGGGCTCCCGGACCCCGATGCCGTGGCACCGGCCCGAGACCTGGGACGAGTCGACGTTCGCCGGCTACCGGGCGCTGGTCGCGCTGCGCCGCGCCGAGCCCGCGCTGCGCCACGGCGGCCTGCGCTGGCTGCACCACGACGCGGACACCCTGGTCTTCCTGCGGGAGGCGGCGGCCGGCAGCGTGCTGGTGCTGGCCCGCCGGGCCGCCGGCGCTCCGGTCCGCCTGGCCGGGCTGCGGGCGGCGGAGAACGTCTACGGGGGCGCCCCCGCGCTCCGCCCCGACCCGGACGGCACGGTCACCCTGCCCGCCGACGGCCCCACCTTCCAGGCCTGGCGCCTCCCCTGACGCGGGGCCGCCCGCGCCCCGCCCTGCCCCGTGCGCGCCGCCGCGCCGGGGCGGGGTGGGTAGGGGTCGGTCAGGGGGCGAGGAGGGCGCGGACGCCGGCGAGGTAGGTGGCGCGGTCCGGGCGGCCGGTGAGGAGCCGCTGGAGGAACCAGCCGATGACCAGGGCGAAGAGGCCGGCGGCGACCGCCTCCGGGTCGGCGTCGGCGGCCACCTCGCCGGTGTCCTGGGCGCGCCGGACGAGCGCCTCGAAGTGGCGGCGGATGCCGTCGTACTTGCCGGCCACGAACTCGGCCAGCACCGGGTCCCGCTGCGCCTCGCCCCAGACCTGGATCGCGATCCGCAGGGCGCCGTCGTCGCCGGTCTGCGTCTCCACGTACGCCAGCGCGCGGTCGAGCGCCTCGACCAGGGGGAGTGGTGGCTCCCGCCGGAGCAGGTCGTCGAGGACGACTTCGGCGCCGCCGACCGCCTCCTCGGCGATCGCGTTGATCAGATCCGCCTTGCTCGGGAAGTAGCGGTAGACGGCGCCCACGGAGAGTCCGGCCTCGGCGATCACGTCCTGCATCGTCGTGCGGTGGAAGCCCTCCCGCAGGAAGCACCGGCGGGCGGCGTCGACGATCTGGCGGCGACGGGCGGCGAGGTGTTCCGGGGAGACGCGGGGCACGGGACACATCGTAAATCGAACGTTCGTTCTTGACAGTCGCGCACCACGGCGGCAGCCTGGAGTCCTAAAAGAATGAGCGTTCGTTTTAGGAGGCTCCCATGTCGACCCGCACCCCGCCGCCCCTGCCGGCCGCCCTCGGTGTCGCCGCCCTGGCGGCGGTCCTGCTGGCGCTGCTCGTACCCCTCTTCGCGGCTCCGGCCGCCAACCTGGCGCCGCGCGACCTGCCCGTGGCGGTCGCGGGCCCGGCGCCGGTCACCGGCGACCTCGCCGCCCGGCTCGCCGCCGCACGGCCGGGAGCCTTCGACGTGACCACCCTTCCGGACGCCGCGGCAGCCGACCGGGCCCTGCGCGACCGACAGGTGTACGCGGCGTTCGTCGCCGGCCCCGAGGGCGTCGCCCTGCACACCGCGCCGGCCGCGAGCCCGACGGTCGCCGCGCTGCTCACCGAGGCGGCCGCCCAGCTCGCCGCCGGCCGCCCGGTGTCGGTGGTGGAGGTGGTCCCCGCCGCCCCGGACGACCCCCGGGGCGCCGGGTTCGCCGCCGGTTTCCTGCCGTTCGCGATGGCGAGCATGCTGGCCGGCGCGCTGCTGACCCTCCTGGTCGCCGGCCGGGGTGCCCGACTGCTCGGCCTGGTGGTCTTCGGCGTCCTCGCCGGGGGCGCCGGCGTGGCCGTGCTGCACGGCTGGCTCGGCGTGCTCGACGGCGACCCGCTCGCCGAGGCGGCGGCGGTCGGGCTCTTCGCGCTGGCCGCCGCGGCCACGGTGGCGGGTCTCGGGGCGCTGCTCGGCCGGCCGGGCCTCGGCCTGGGCGCACTGCTGGTCTTCCTGGTCGGCAACCCGCTCTCGGCGGTCAGCGGGGCGCCCGAGCTGCTGCCGCAGCCGTGGGGCGCGGTCGGTCAGTTCCTGCCGGTGGGCGCCGGCGGCACCCTGCTGCGCTCGGTGGCCTTCTTCGACGGCGCCGGGTCCGCCCGGTCGCTCGCCGTCCTCGCCGGGTACGCGCTGGTCGGGCTGGTGCTGGTCCTGGTGGGTCGCCGGCCCTCCGGCGCCGCCGCGGCCGGGTCGCCGCGCCCGGTCGCCGCCGGGTCGCCGCGCCCGGTCGGCCCCCGGGCGGTGGCTGACACGCCCTGAACCGCCCCGCTACTACGGTCCGTCGTTTGTGGGGGAGGATGTGCGCGTGGAAGCTCTCAGACTGATACTGCGCTACGTCCATCTGATCGGTTTCGCCCTGCTGCTCGGCGGCGCGATCGTCCAGTACATCAGCGGAAAGCTGCGGATCAACCCGGCCATGCTCTGGGGGTCCGTGATCATGCTGCTGACCGGCATCGGCCTCTCCGCGCCGCTGCGCGACGGCAACGAGCCGGACCCGGCCAAACTTGTTACCAAGTTGGTGCTCGCCCTGCTGATCTTCGTCATGGTCTTCTTTTCCCGGAAGCGCGACGTGGTCAACCGCGGCCATTTCCTTGCGATCGTCGGGTTGACCCTGGTCAACGCGGCAGTGGCGGTCTTCTGGCGGTAACGTCTCCGCCAGGGGCCGCCCCGGAAAAACGGACGTTTCCGCGACGCCCCGGTGCTCACCTACCAGCACTCAGAGTGATCTGCCCCACCTAAGGGTTACGTAGGGGTAACAGGCGCTCAACGTTCGTGCACGATTGTCGGCCGGTGGGTGGGCGCGGGCGTACGCTCCCGTCCGTAACGTGGGACGCCGGCGGCGCAGCGCAGCCGGCTCATAGGGCTGCCACCGTGCAGGACGCGGTGTGCAATGGGAAGGAGACGTCTTGCGCTCGGTGCGTGGGATGCGGATTGCCTCGGTCTTCGCGGTGGGTGGGCTCGTGCTGAGCGCCGCCGCGTGCGGTGAGGCTCCCGAGGACAGCAACAACGCCGGCAGCGGCGACAAGAAGTACAGCGCCTGCATGGTGACCGACGTCGGCGGCATCGACGACAAGTCGTTCAACACCTCGGCGTGGCAGGGCCTCGAGGCGGCCAAGAAGGCCAACGACAACATCGACATCAAGTATGTCGCGTCGAAGGCCCAGGCGGACTACGAGGTCAACCTGACCCAGTACGTCAACCAGAAGTGCGACTTCATCCTGGCCGTCGGCGGCCTGATGGGTGACGCCACCTCCAAGATCGCCAAGGCGAACCCGAACCAGCAGTTCGGCATCGTCGACGCGAAGCTGCCGGAGAGCAACGTCTACCCGATGCAGTTCGACACCGCCCAGGCCGGCTTCCTCGCCGGTTATCTGGCCGCCGGCATGACCAAGAGCGGCACGGTGGGCACCTACGGCGGCATGAAGATCCCGCCGGTCACCATCTTCATGGACGGGTACGTCGACGGCGTCGCCCACTACAACAAGACGAAGAGCAAGACCGTCAAGGTCGTCGGCTGGGACAAGGCGAGCCAGAACGGCTCCTTCACCAACGACTTCGTGAAGCAGGACGAGGGTAAGAAGGTCAGCGACGCGCTGGTCGCCCAGGGCGCCGACATCATCATGCCGGTCGCCGGCGGCTCGGGCCTCGGCACCACCGGCGCGGCCAAGGCGTCGGGCGGCAAGTACAGCACCGTCTGGGTGGACGTCGACGGCTGCGAGAGCACGCCGGACTGCTCGGCGATCATCACCACGGTGGAGAAGAACATCCCGGAGGCCGTCAAGGAGGCCGTGGTCAAGGCCGCCAACGGTGAGAAGCTCTCGCACGACCCGGGCTACCTGGGCAACCTCGCCAACAACGGCGTCGGGCTCGCCCCGTACCACGAGTTCGACAGCAAGGTGCCGGCCGAGCTGAAGGCGGAGGTCGACAAGCTGAAGGCGGACATCGCCGCCGGCACGGTCACCGTCACCTCCGCAGCCCAGCCTAAGTGACGCTCCGCCGGCCCACTCCGGTGAGACGATCACCGGAG
>NZ_JBFAVI010000071.1:0-32815 GCF_040679695.1 Micromonospora sp. NPDC052213 | reverse complement strand
GTCTGACGCGACGAGGGGCCCCGCCGGCCGGCGGGGCCCCTCGTCGCGTCAGACGCCGGCCGGCGGCGCGCCGAGCAGGGCCGCCAGCAGCTCCAGGTCCGCGCCGGTCAGGCTCTCCAACTGGTGTACGCCGTCCAGCGGCCCGATCGGCACCTCCGCCGGCACGGCCAGCACCGCCGCGCCGGCGGCGAGCGCGCTGGCCACCCCGGTCGGCGAGTCCTCGATCGCCACGCAGCGGGCGATCGGCACGTCGAGCAGCCGGGCGGCGGTCAGGTACGGCTCCGGGTGCGGCTTGGCCGCGTCGACCTCGTCGCCGCAGACCACCGCGTCGAAGCTGTCCCGCCCGAGGGTGTCCAGCGCGACCTCCACCAGGGGCCGGACGCTGGAGGTCACCAGCGCCGTCGGGATGTCCGCCGCGCGGACCGCCCGCAGCAGCGTCAGCGCGCCGGGACGCCAGCGCAGCCCGGTGCGGAACAGCTCCAGGATCCGGGCGTTGATCCACGCCGCGCTGACGTCGGGGTCGCGGTGCGGCTGGCCCAGGTCGTCGTGCAGGATGCGCATCGACGCCGCCATGCTGGTGCCGACCATCGCCTTGCGGGCCGCCTCGGAGAGGGTGGCGCCGTACTCGGCCGCCAGCTCGCGCAGCGCGACGTCCCACAGTTTCTCGCTGTCGACCAGGGTGCCGTCCATGTCGAAGAGCACGGCGGCGGGGTGGTGGCTGCTCAGGACATCCTCCCTCGGGTGGCGTACCCCCGGGATCCTCTCAGCCGGGACGCCGGCGGCGCGCCCAGGTGCCGCCGGCGTGACCTGGCCGACGGGTTGCGGGCGGCGGCGAGACCGGACGACGCCGGTCGCCGTCGCCCCGGTGCCGGGCGAACTTCGGGTCCGGCTCAGCCGAGGCCGCAGGCGCCCAGGGACTGCTCGTAGCCGCGGAAGAAGGACTCGGTGCGCTGCTCGGCGGTGCCGTGCGAGCCCTCGGCGAACCACGGCTGACCGGGGTCGTCGCCGACGGCGAGCAGCCCCTCGCGGAACTCCTCCAGGTCGCCGTCGTCGAGTTCCAGCATTCCCGAGCGCACCGAGTCGCCCAGGTACGCCCCAGCCATGCAGTCGGCCTGGAGTTCCTGCTCGATGGTGAAGCGGTACTGGATGCCGAGCCGGGTCTGGACGCCGTGGGCGTACTCGTGGCCGAGCAGGTAGAACACGAACGCGTCACCGACCTGGCGGAACGCCCCGACCGACCAGTTCACGTCGTAGGCGATGAAGTCGCCGGCCGAGCAGTAGACCGCGTTGTTGCGTGGCAGGCCCTGCCCGCCGCAGGACACCTCGCCGTCGCGCTGGTACGGCACGACCCGCCGGATCGGGCGGAACCGCTCCCCCGAGGCGCGGAACCGGTCGGCCCAGTACCGCTCGGCGATGCGCCGCGCGTCCGTGACGTCCCGCTGGAACTCCTCGACGCTGGTGGTGCCGTCGGCGCGGGTCTGCACGGCGCCGGGCGAGGCCGCGCCGCCGGGCTCCTGCCCCGCGGGTTCGGACGTCCCGCCGACCACGCACCCGGCCGCCACGACGAGAGCCACCGCGAGGCCGGCGAGCGCACTCGGCGGCCGGCGTCCCACGCGCGTCGTCACTGTCCCTCCCCGGCGTCGGCGATGCCGTGCGCAGTACCCCGGCGGCCCGCGGGTCATGCCCGGCCGCGGCCGACGACGCCGGTCGGGCATGCCCGCGCCGCCCGCCTCGACGACGCCTGAGCCCCACCGCCAGGTTCGGGGTGGTCAGGGGCTGGCGGCGAGGAACACGAACGCGGCGAGCAGCACCAGGTGCACGCCGCCCTGGAGCACGGTGGCCCGCCCCGGCACCACGGTCAGCACGCCCGTGACGACGGTGAGGGCGAGCAGGGTCAGCTGGGTACCACCGAGGCCGAGCAGCAGCGGCCCCTCCAGCCAGATCGAGGCCAGCGCTATCGCCGGGATGGTCAGCCCGATGCTGGCCATGGCCGAGCCCAGCGCCAGGTTCAGGCTGATCTGCACCCGGTCGCGGCGGGCCGCCCGGGCGGCGGCGATCGTCTCGGGCAGCAGCACCAGCAGCGCGATGACCACGCCGACGAAGGACTGCGGCAGGTTCGCCCCGGCGACGGCGGACTCGATCGCCGGGGACACCGTCTTGGCGTCACCGACGACGGCGACCAGCGCCACCAGCAGCAGGCCGAGGCTGAGCAGGGCGGCCCGGTTCGACGGCGGCGCGGCGTGCCCGTCGGCATCCACCACCCGCCCCTCGCTGGTGACCGGCAGGAAGTAGTCGCGGTGGCGGCCGGTCTGCACCATCACGAACAGGCCGTAGAGCGCGAGCGACGCCACGGCGGCGAAGGCCAGCTGCGCGGGGCTGAACTGCGGGCCCGGCCGACTGGTGGTGAAGGTCGGCACCACGAGGCTCAGGGCGGCGAGGGTGGTCACGGTGGCCAGCGCGCCACCGGTGCCCTCGGAGTTGAACACCGCCACTTTGCGGCGCAGCGCGCCGATCAGCAGCGACAACCCGAGGATGCCGTTGCACGTGATCATGACGGCGGCGAAGACGGTGTCCCGCGCGAGGGACTGCGTCTTCTCGCCGCCGCTGATCATGAGGGTGACGATCAGCGCGACCTCGATGACGGTGACGGCCACGGCGAGGAGCAGCGAGCCGTACGGCTCCCCCACCCGGTGCGCGACCACCTCGGCGTGGTGGACGGCTGCCAGCACCGCTCCGGCCAGGAACGCGGCCACCACGACGACGGCAGGACCGGGTAGGTCGCGTCCCCAGGTGAGGATCAACGCCACGACCGCGAGCAGCGGTACGGAGACGGTCCAGTCGGTCAGGCGTGAGCGGAGCAGCAGAGCCATTCCCCAACCCTGCCAGGAATCGCGATCATGTGACCACCGACTGGTGGTACGCGGTGGCGGTCGGCTCACCGTCGCGCCGTCCAGGTGCGCCGCCAGCCCGAGCCGTCAGCCGTAGGTGGGCTGCTGCGGCCAGCCGGGCGGGGAGTCCTCCCAGTCCTCCTGGCGGCCGTACGGGGTGAGGTCGAGGATGCTGTTGACGAAGACGAGCCGGTCGACGCCGCGCGCCGTCGTGTTGTACGTCCGGTAGACGTCCGCGCCGTCGCGCAGGAAGACGCTGAGCATGAAGCCGCGCCCCGCCCCGCAGTCCGCGGCGAACGACGTGCCGTGCGACGACACGAACGGCAGGGTCCAGCCGCGACGCGCCTTGTACGCCTCGATCTGCGCCAGCGGCATGTCCGACACGGTCGCCCAGCTGATGCCCCGCTCCGCCAGCCGCGCCAGCCCGGTCACGGGGACGCTGTCGGTGAACCAGGTGCAGCCGGGGCAGTGGTGGTCGGGGCCGTTGTCCATGAACTGGTAGACCACGAGCTGGCCCCGGCCCTCGAACAGGTCGAGCAGGGTGGCCGGGCCGGTGGGCGTGTCGAAGCGGTAGCCGCTGTCGAACCTGACCATCGGGAGGCGGCGACGCCGGGCGGCGAGCGCGTCCTGCGCGCGGGTCAGCTCCTTCTCGGCCTTCAGCAGGTCGTCACGGGCCTGCTGCCACTCGTCGGCCGACACTGTCCGGGGCTTCTCCATGAGGCGATTGTGCCCAGGGGGCCCGGCGACATGCCGGTGCGACGCGCCGGCGGGGGCGGGCGTGGCCGCCCGCGGCCCGGGCGGGCGTCGACGGGCGGCACCGGCTCGTCGGAGTCGCGCCGCGTCCCACCTGGACAGCGCCGGGCGGGGCGACCGACCGGGGTGGAGCGTCATCCGTCCACCCCGGCGGTGCCGTCCGACGCCGCGGATCCGTCCGACGGGGATCAGGCGGCGGCGCGGAGCCGCTCGATGTCGTCGAGCACCTTGCCGGCGGCGATGGGTCCGGCCCCGCTGCTCCACACGCTGCCGTCGACGGCCGCGACCCGGTCGTTGCGGGCGGCTTCGAGGCGGGCGAACGCGGGCTGCGCCCTGGCCGCCGCGAGGGCCTTCTCACCGTCGGCGTTGAGGGTGGCGACGTAGATGAAGTCGGCGTCGAGCTGGCCGAGGTTCTCCAGGCTGAGCGGGTCGGTGTGCGGCTTGTCGGTGAAGTCGGCGGCCGCCGGCAGGGTGTCGCCGGTCAGCTCGACCAGCCGTCCGGCCATCAGGGACGAGGACATGATGAGCGGGCCGGTGGGCATCCACCGGACGACGGCGGCGGTGCCGGTGCCGGTCCGCTTGGCCGCGAGGTCCTTGGCGCGCTGCTCGATGTCGGCGAGGAGCTTGTCGCCCTCGGCCTGCCTGCCGAGGGCGGTCGCGATGGTGCGGGTCTCGCTCTCCCAGTTCCCGAACGCCTGCGGCTTCGGGACGACGGTCGGCGCGATCGCCTTGAGCGCGTCGTACTGCTCCTGGGTCGTGCTGGACGCGGCCAGCACGAGGTCGGGCTTGGCCCCGACGACAGCCTCCAGGTTGATCTCCCGCACGGTGCCGACCAGGGTGATGCCGGGGACCCGGTCGGCCAGGTAGGCGGACACGCCCGTGCCGCCCCGGCTCGACAGTGTCCCGACCGGCACGACGCCCAGCGCGAGCGCGCTGTCCAGGGCGGTGTCGCCCAGCGCGACGACCCGCTTCGGCGCGGCCGGCACCTGGACGGAGCCGAACGCCGTCTCCACCGTGGCTCCGGCCTGCGATCCGCCGGCCGAGGCGGGCGTCGGGTCGGACGATCCGCCGCAGGCGGTCAGCAGGATCAGCGGCAGGGCGGCGAGCCCGGCGGCGAGACGTCGTCGGGACAGGCCGGTGCGCGAGGTGCTCATGGATGGCTCCGAAGGTGCTCGAAAGAAACCTCTGTGAGGGAGGTATGGTATGCCTTACCTAACCACATCCGCCCGGCGGGGCGCGAGACAGCTCGGAGGGCACGTGGTCGTGCAGGAACGCCGGCGGGCCGTGCCCCGTCCCCCGGCACGGCAGGCGGAAACAGCAGGCCCGCCCCGGCCTCGGGTGGCGGGAATCGTCGTGCCGCTCGCCGTACTGGCGCTGGCCGTCGTCGCGTCGCTGCTGTTCGGCAGTGGTCAGGTGGGTCCCGGGCGGGCGCTGCGGGTGCTCGTGGGCGCGGGTGACGCCGAGGCGGCGTTCGCGGTGTGGCAACTGCGCTGGGACCGTACGGTCGTCGCCGTCGTCGTCGGAGCCGCGTTGGGCACGGCAGGCGCCGTGCTCCAGGCCGCCGCGCGCAACCCGCTCGCCGAGCCCGGCCTGTTGGGCGTCAGCGCCGGCGCGTCCACCGCCGTCGTGCTGGTCATCGCGTTCGGCGGCAGCGTCGCGACGCTCGGCCCGCACGTCGCCGTGCTCGGCGCCCTGCTCGGGTGCCTGGCCGCGCTCGGCGCGGCGCGGCTGCGCGGGGTCGGCAACGACCCGGTGCGGCTGGTGCTCGCCGGGGCGGCGCTGAGCGGCCTGCTGGGCTCCTTCACCTCCGTGCTGCTGCTCGTCGACCAGCGCAGCGCCGACGAGGTCCGGTTCTGGACCGTCGGCGCGGTCGCCGGCCGGGACCTCGGCGTACTGACGTCGGTCGTCCCCGCGCTGCTGCTCGGTGGCCTGCTGGTCCTCCTGGTGGCCCGCCCGCTCGCCGCCCTCGCCCTCGGCGAGCAGGTGGCCGCCGGTCTGGGCCACCGCCCGCGGCGGGTCCGGCTCGGCGCGGTGGTCGCCGTGGCCCTGCTGGTGGGCGCGGCCACCGCCGTCGCCGGCCCGATCGCGTTCGTCGGTCTGGTGGTGCCCTTCGCCGCCCGCGCGCTGGTGGGGCCGGACCTGCGTCGCGTGCTGGTGCCGTCGCTGCTGCTGGGGCCGGCCGTCGTACTGGCCGCCGACGTGCTGTCCCGGCTGCTCGTGCGGCCCTACGAGATGCCGCTCGGCGTGGTCACCGCGCTGCTCGGCGCCCCGGTCCTCGTCGCCGTGGTGCGCGCCCGACGGGTGCCCGCGCTGTGAGCGCCTCCCCCGCCGCGCCGGTCACCGTCCCCGCCGGCCCGCGGGCCCCGCGCGGCACCCACCTGCTGCGGCTCGGCCGGATGTCCGTGCTGCTGCCGGTACGCGCCGCGGTCGGCTGCGCCGTCCTCGTCGTGCTGCTCACCCTCGCCGTCGGCGCCGCCCTGGCGGTCGGCACGGTGTCCATGGGTCCACTGCGGTCGCTGCCCGCCATCGCGGGCGTCGGCGACCCTGCCGACGTCCTCGTCGTGCAGCGGCTCCGGCTGCCGCGCCTGGTCGCCGGCCTGCTGGTCGGTGCCGCGCTCGGCGCCTCCGGGTGCCTCATGCAGACCCTGGCGCGCAACCGGCTCGCCACCCCCGGCACGGTCGGCATCGACGACGGGGCCACCGCGTTCGCCGTCGCCTCCGTCGTCGGCGTCGCCACCACGTACGCGCCCTCGGGCATGGCGCTCGTCGGCGCGGCCACCGCGGCCGCGCTGGCCCTGGGGCTCGCCGGCGGCGCCGGCACCTCCGGCTACCGGTTCGTCGTGGTGGGACTCGGCGTGGGTGCGGTGCTCGGCGCGGTGACCAACCTGATGCTCGTCCGCGCGCCGATCGACGCCGCCAACGCCGCGTTCCCCTGGTCGGTCGGCACGCTGAACGCCCGGCCCGCCGTGCCGGTCACCCTGCTCGCCGTCGGGCTCCTGCTGTGCCTGCCGGCCGGGATGCTGGTGGGCCGGCAACTCGCGGCGCTGCGGTTCCCGGACGCGGTGGCCGCCGGGCTCGGCGTACGGGTCCGCGTCGTCCGGCTCGCCGCGCTGGCGGTCTGCGTGACGTGCGCGGGACTGGCGGTCGCCGTCGGCGGTCCCCTCGGCCTCGTCGCGCTCGTCGCCCCCGAGGCCGCACGCCGCATCTGCGGCCCGCGCGGCGTCCCCGTCCTCGGCAGCGCCCTCGCCGGCGCCGCGCTGGTGCTGCTCGCCGACACCCTCGGACGCACGGTCGCCGCCCCGGTCGAGGTACCGGTCGGGCTCGTCACCGCCGTCGTCGGCGGCCCCTACCTCATCTGGCTCCTGCTCAGCTCACGCCCCCGGAGAGTCCCGTGACCACACCCGCCGCCGTCCTGCACGCCGACGACCTGACCCTGGCGTACGAGCGCACCGTCGTCGTCGACGCCGTACGGCTGACCCTGCCGCCCGGCCGCCTCACCGCCGTCGTCGGGCCGAACGGCTGCGGCAAGAGCACGCTGCTCGGCGGGCTCAGCCGGCAGCACCGGCCGAAGGGCGGCGCCGTCCTGCTCGACGGGCGCGTACTGGCGAAGCTGCCGGCCCGCGAGGCGGCCCGCGCGATCGGCCTGCTGCCGCAGTCGGCCGAGGCCCCGGACGGGCTCACCGTGACCGACCTCGTGCGCTTCGGCCGACAGCCGCACCAGGGGCTGCTGCGGCAGTGGTCCGCGCAGGACCAGGAGGCCGTGCACCGGGCGCTCGCCGCCGCCAACGTCGCCGACCTGGCCGACCGGCCCCTGGAGACCCTGTCGGGTGGGCAGCGGCAGCGGGCCTGGATCGCAATGGCGGTCGCGCAGGACACCCCCGTACTGCTGCTCGACGAACCCACCGCGGCGCTCGACCTGGGTCACCAGCTCGAGGTCTTCGAGCTGCTCCGTGAGCTGGCCGCCGCCGGTCGCACGGTCGTGGTCGTGGTCCACGACCTGACCTCGGCCTGCCGCTACGCCGACCACCTCGTGGCCATGCACGCGGGCCGGGTGGTCGCCGAGGGCGCGCCGGAGGCGATCGTCACCACCGAGCTGGTGCGGCGGCTCTACGGGGTCGAGTCCGCCGTGCTGCGCGACCCGGCCACCGACTGCCCGGTCGTGGTGCCCCTGCGGCTGGCGTCCTGACCGGCCGTTGCCTCCAGGACGGCCAGCAGTCGGCGGACCGCCGGCACGGCCTCCCCGATCGCCCGGCGGTCGGCGTCGTCGAGGCGCGCCAGCGCGGCCGACAGCACCTCCTCCCGGGCGGCTCCCCACGACGCCAGTCGCTCGACGGCCGCCGGCGTGAGCCGCAGCCGCGCGGCGCGGCGGTCCGCCTCGTCGCGCTCCCGGACCAGCAGGCCCGCGCCGACCAGCTCGCCGACGATGGTCGACACCGTGTTCGGCACCAGTTGGAGGCGCTCGGCCACCGACCGGATGCCGACGCCCGGGTTCGCCTCGACGGTCCGCAGGACCTCGACCTGCGCCTCGGCCAGCCTCGGCACGTCCACCTGCCGACGCACCGCCCGGCGGGCGGCTCGGGCGACCGCGCCGAACACGGGTAACTGCCGGGCCAACGACGCGGCGTCGTCGCCGTGCGGGCCGGTCACGGACGGGTCCCCCGTTCTTGCGCGCGCCCGGCGAGGGACGCGGGATGACGATGCACGGGACGACCCTACCGACGTCGCGCTGACGATGCCCGCCGCGGCGCGGACGGCAGCGCCGGTGCCGACCCTCAAGGGACGGCGACGACGGGTCGGCCGGCCGACCCAGGGACCGGCGACGAGCGGGGCCCGACCCTCCCGTGGGAGAGCCGGGCCCCGATCCGGTCGGACGGTCAGTCCGTGCAGGACGGCAGGTCGAAGTGCCCCGGGGTGCCGGGGAACGCCACCCCGGCGCCCTGCTCGCGGTTGTCGCGCGGGTAGACGTACGACAACTCGAGGAACGCCGAGGTGCCGGCCGTGGTCACGTCGGTCGCGCTGCGACCGGCACCGGAGGCCCAGGCCAGGCTGGTCAGGAACTCCTGCATGGCCGGGCTGTGCTGGCGGACGTCGTTGAACCCGCCGTAGGCCGAGTTGCAGTGGGTGAACAGGTTGTAGGCGCCGTTCCAGTCGAAGAGCCGGTCACCGTTGTTCGGGCCGTTCGCCGTCACGTCACCCTGCAACACGTCCCGGTCCCAGCCGCCGTACATCCAGTCGGTGCCGTGGTGGTGCTGGTTGTCGGCCACGGCGTCGTTGTCCAGGTTCGTCATCTCGAACCACACGCACGGGTCGACCGTGCCCGAGGCCAGGTCCACCGGCCAGGCCCCCGCCGCGCAGTTGTCCGGGTACGACCCGCGGGGACGGAAGTCCAGCAGGTCGGAACTGAGCACCGCGGTCACGGCCGGGCCGTCGGTCGCCCCCGCGCCGCCGAAGAGGTGGTCGACGTACTGGTCGCTGTCACCTCGGGCGGCGGCGCTGAAGACGCCGTCCACCTGGCACTGCGGGTTGGCGGCGTCGAGCGCCGGGTCGCAGCCCTTGCCGCCCCACAGCACATCCGACCCCTCCGACCCGAACAGCTGGTCGCCTCCGCTGTCGCCGTTGGCGACGTCGTCACCGAACCCGGTGTGGATGTTGTCCGCCCCGGCGCCGCCCCGGACGCGGTCCCCCGAGCCGGCGGTCAACCCCGAGTGCGGCATCGGCGCCGAGGTGGAGCTGCCGATCCAGGCGTCCCCGTCGGTGTCGTGCAGCAGGTCCACGCGCCGGTCGTAGGCACCCGCCCGGAATCCGGTGTACGTCTCCTGCGGCACCGACGACAGCGTGGTGGTGAAGCCCAGCGCCGCCACGTCGTCGGGGTTGAGGTACTGGCTCACCACGCCGCCCCGGTCGCCGAGGATGGCGTCCCGGCCGTCGTCGCCGTACAGGGTGTCGGCGCCGAGCTCACCGAGGAGGTCGTCGTCGCCGTCGCCGCCGCGGATCGTGTCGTCGCCGTCCTGGCCCCAGACACCGTCGTTGCCGGCGTCACCGTAGAGCTGGTCGCCGCCGAACGCGCCGGCCGGCTCGCAGGTGGCCTGGGCGGTGGTGCAGAACCGGGTGGACGGGCCGGGCAGGGCCGGATCGTGGGTACGCGCCCGGGTGGCGTCGGCCGGCACGGCGCCGGTCGGGTACCGCTCGGTGTAGACCCGCTCGGTCGGGCTGCCCTGGACCACGGTCACGGTCCGCAGCAGCGACCCGTTGTCGCCGAGGAGCACGTCGTCGGCGCCGTTGCCCTCGATCACGTCCCCGGTGTCCCGGAAGCCCGGGGCCGAGCTGCCGCCGATCAGGTCGTCCTGCCCGGCCGGCGCGCCGTCGCCGACGAGGTCGGCCACGGCCGCCGGGTCGCCCGGCCAGCCCGGGTCGGGCAGCGGGGCGACCGTGGTCCGTCCCGCCGCGCCGAGGGCGCTGTCCCCACGCACGACGTCCGCCCCGCCGTTGCCCTCCAGGTAGTCGCCGTCGCCGTCACCGGTCAGGGCGTCGTCGCCGTCCTGACCCCAGAGCGTGTCGACGCCGTCGCCGCCGCTGATCCGGTCGTCGCCGTACCGGCCGGCGGTGGCCGCCGCCCGGTCCAGCAGCACCACGATCCGCGGGCCGAACAGGGCGCCGCCGGCACCGACCCGGACGGTCGCCGAGGTCGGCTGCTCACCGGTGAGCGGGCGCAGCACCGCGCCGTTGTCGCCGATGACGGCGTCGGACCCGGGGCCGCCGAAGACGGCGTCCGCGGTGTCCGGCTGGCCCGTGGTGGCCGCCCCGGTTCCGTCGTACGCGGTGCTGGAACCACCCACGAGGTCGTCGTCGCCGTGGTTGCCCTCGACCCAGTCGGCGCCGGGGCCGCCCTCGGCGAAGTCGGCGCCGCCGTCGGCGTGCACCCGGTCGGGCCCGCCCTGGCCGAAGATGACGTCGTCGGAATCCCCACCGAAGATCAGGTCGCCGCCGCTGGTGCCGGGCGCCGGGGTGAATCCGAGGTCGAGCAGCGTCACCGTGCGCGGCGGCCCGGCCCGGCCCTGGGTCACCCGGGTCGCGTCGGCGTCCGCCGGCGTGAAGCGGGCGTTGTCCCCGGCGATCAGGTCGCTGTCGCCGTCACCGTGGAGCTGGTCGCCGACGTCGGGCCGGCCCGTGCCGGCAACCGGCTCCTGGCCGGAGCCGCCGACGATCTCGTCCCGGCCGTGGTCGCCGTGGACCAGGTCGGCGCCGTTGTTGCCCTCCAGCCGGTCGTGCCCGCCGTCGCCGTTGATCCGGTCGTCGCCGAGCCCGCCGTAGGCGAGGTCGTCGTCCCCGCCGCCGGAGATCACGTCCCCGGCGCCGGCCCCGGCCACGTCGCCGGCCAGGTCCAGCGGGTAGGGCCCGACGTCGCCGACGCGCGGGGTGCCGTTGTCGCCGACGATCCGGTCCGTCCCCTCCTCGCCGTAGAGGCGGTCTCCACCGTCGGCCGCGCCGGCGGTGCGCCCACCGCCGTAGAGCACGTCGCCGTCGCGACCGCCGAAGACCTGGTCGCCGCCGGCGTTGCCCTCGGCGGTGTCCGCGCCGGCGTCGCCGAAGAGGCCGTCGTCGCCGGCGTTGCCGAAGAGCAGGTCGTCGCCGTCGTCGCCGTGCAGCTGGTCGACGCCCGCCGCGCCCCAGGCCCGGTCGGCGCCGCCGCCGAGGTGCAGGGTGTCGTCGCCGAGCTGGCCGCAGGCGCGGTCGTCGCCGCCGCCGAGGTCGGCCCGGTCGTTGCCGCCACCGGCCGAGACCACCTCGACCCCGGCGCCGCCGAGGACGAGGTCGGCGGCGCCCTGGTCGGCGGGGGCCGGCTGGGCGTCGGCGAGGGTGGCGTCGGCGCAGGTCTCGGCGGGCAGGTGCCGGTCGCCGAAGACGGTCGCGCCGCCGTCGCCGCCGATCACGTGGTCGCTGCCGAGTCCGCCGACGAGCAGCTTGGTCTGCGACTGCGTGCCCGCCGGCAGCGGCTCGTGGGTGACCTGGCGGAACGGACCGTAGCCGTCCGACCCGTCCGGCTCGCCGACCTGGGAGGGCTCGGCGATCACGTAGTCCTCGTCGGGGCCGCCGAACAGCTCGTCGGTGCCGTAGCCGCCGACCAGCACGTCGTCGCCGCCGTAGCCGTAGACGCGGCCGGTCTGGCCGTTCGCCGAGTGCGAGACGACCAGGTCCACGCCGGCACTGCCGTGCACGACGTCCTGGCCGGCGCCGGTGTCGACCTGGTTGACCAGCCCGGCGTCGCCGGTGCCGGCCTGGTCCGCGTCGGCGGGGACGTCGGTGTCGTACGTGTGGATGGTGTCGTCGCCCCTGCCGCCGTTGACGGTGTCCGCGCCGGGGCCGCCGACCAGCGTGTTCGCGCCGTTGGGCCGGTCGTCGACGAGCACGCCGAGCACGTCGTCGCCGCCGTTGCCGTAGACGGTGCTGGCGCCGTGCCCGACGGTGACGTGGTCGTCCGCGCCGGCGTGGTCGGCGGTCGGGGCGGTCAGCGTGGTCCAGTCGACCAGCCCGTTGAGGGTCTTGTCGCCGGCCCCGGTGCGCACGGTGGTGGCGCCCCGGTCGGTGCCGCCGAGGCCGCTGTCGCCGGCGACCACGTTGTCGCCGTCGCCGGTGGTGACGCTGTCCTGCCCGGCGCCGCCGGCGACCCGGCTGACCGTGCCGGCTGCCTCGGCGGTGACGATCACGTCGTCGCCGCCGCGGCCGTCCACGTACGCCGGCCCGGTCCCGGTGCGGATCCGGTCCTTGCCGTCGGAGCCGAGCACCACCGCGGTCTTGTCGAACGCGGAGGTCCTGGTGCCGTCGCCGCTGGTGTCGCCGTCACCGAGGAGCAGCACCGACAGGGACGTCTTGTCCGGTTCGGCGACCTCGTAGCCGCGCCCGTCGACGACCACCCGGGTCAGGGCCGGGTCGAGGAACTCCTGCCGGCGGCCCAGGGCCTCCACCGCGAAGCCGTCGAAGTCGTCCGTGGCGCCCGGGGTGTCCGCGTCGGCGTAGTGCAGCGCGTACACCTTGACCACGTCACCGGCGTAGGTGTCGGCGCCGTTGTCCCACGCCTTGTCGCCGCGCTGGTCCTTGGTGCCGAACTTGCCGGCGAAGACGACCAGGGTGTCCCCGACGGTGCCGGCGAGTTCCGGTGGCGGCGGGGAGCAGTCCGGTTGGGCCCGGAAGTCGAGCAGGGTCGCGTCGACCAGGGTGAAGGCGAACTTCTTCTTGAACAGGAACAGGTCGATGGTGACGTAGACCCTCAGGAAGACCGAGAGCCGCCCGCTGGTGGTGAACAGGCAGATCGGGTTGACCAGGAGCGCCTGGAGGAACTCGCTGGTGCGGAACTTCCCGTCGTTGTTCGGGTCGTTCCAGCTGAAGCCGACGGTGAGCTGGATGCCGCCCTCGATGCCGACCTTGACGATCAGCACGCTCACTTCGGCCCCGGCGGCGATCTCACCGCGCAGGGTGACCACCGGGACGGCCTTGCCGCTGCTGTCGGCGGTCTTGAAGTACAGCCCGTCGAGCAGGCTCACCGCGTCGACGGCCGTGCCGTCGGTGGCCGCCTCGACCGCGTGCCGGATGCCGGCGGTGTCCAGGCCGGCGATGAACCGGGCGGTCACCGAGGCGCTGCCGGACAGCGTGACGAAGACCGGCGGCGGGGCGTAGACCGGGCCGAACGACTGCCGCCAGCTGAAGCCCAGCTCCAGCGGGCCCGAGTCGAAGCTGATCAGCTCGACGTCCTGGCCGAGCAGCAGCCCGAACAGGGAGCCCGGGTTGTCGAAGATCGGGAAGCTGAAGCCGGTCTTCTGGGCGTTGCTCCTGCCGTCGGCGGCCGGGGTGAACAGCTTCTCGCCGTCGTCGCCGGCGGCGGTGTCGACGTCCGCCTTCACCTGGCCCGCGGAGGCCGGGTTGTACTCGGAGGTGCGGTCGATCAGGCTCTCGGCCGAGGCCGGGGAGACCTCCGTGGTCAGCGCCTTGGCGCTGTCCATCTTGAACCCGCCGAGCGGGATGGAGCAGCCGGAGTCGCAGTCGGGTATCCGGTTGATGAAGGTGACCACGGCGCGGACGGTGTCGATGAAGTCGAGCTTCGGACCGCCGTTGAGGGTGCTGAAGGTCTTGGCGAGCCAGACCAGGGTGATGTCGGGGCCGCCGGTGGCCTTCGACAGGTCCGACAGCACAGGGATCGGCGCGTACAGGGTGTCGATGACCGGCTGCAGCGGCCCGGTGACGGCCTTGAGCTTCTCCACCACCGGCTTGAGGATCTTGTCGAAGAAGGCGCCGGCGTCCAGGGCGATGTCGGTGAACGTCACCTTCAGCGGCGTGGTGACGCCGTCGCCCGTGGCGGTGAGCCCGCCCCGCTTGTGCTTCAGGCCCCACTGCAGGCCGAAGGTGGCGCTGATGCCCGGCAGCGCGGAGTCCTCGCCACCGGTGTCCACCGCCGCCGCCAGCTTCCAGTCGATCTTGACCTCGGCGGTGAGGTCGGTGGCGAGCAGCGAACCCAGGTCGGCGAACTCGGCCAGGGTCAGCCGGTCGTCCGGGTTGGCCGTGCAGTCGGCGGTGACGGTGGGGTCGAAGCAGCTCTTCTCCCCCGGCGAGCCCTTCAGGTCGATGCCGAAGTACGCCTTCACCAGCGGGTCGGTGGCCCGCTTCGTCGCCTTCACCTGGATGAAGGCGAGCTGGGCGGCGAGGTCGCCGGTCATGTCGAACTGGGCGCCGACCTGCACCTCGGGCGAGGTGTCCCCGTCGTGGGTGGGGACGTAGAAGCCCTCGTCCCGGTCCAGGACCAGGTCCAGGTGCAGCTTCCAGCCCAGCTTGGCCTGGATGCCGTCCGGGGCGCCCTTCTTCGCCTTCAGCGACAGGCCGGGGATGCCCAGGTCGAGCGGCACGTTGAGCTTGAGGCACTCGTCGGACGCGCTCGCGTCCTTACACCCGTCGGCTGCCGAGGGCGCGCCCTTGGAGGTGGTGAGCTTGATCCGGATCGCCTGGAAGTCCTCGGGCGCGCAGGGCGCCGTGACGCCGCTGCGGCAGCTGACCACCGCGCTCACACCCGGGTCCAGGTCGGCGAGCACCTCGTTGAGGGCCGCCTGCACACCCGCGCTGTCGAGCGTGGCGTTGGCCAGCACCGGCCCGATCGCGGCCTTGACGTCCTCACGCAGTTGCGCGACGAAGCGCTGGCCCTGCTGCAGGTCGTCGCCGACCAGGGGCAGCTTGCCGTCGAAGCTGGCCAGCCGCAGCGCCTCCTCGACCCTGGCCAGGTACCCGTCGATACCGACGTTGAAGTCGGTGAGCTTGAGCGACAGGTTGGCGAAGCAGGAGTCGAGGTTCGGGGTGCCGGCCGTGGGCGTCAGGTCCAGGCCGACGGTGAAGGTGAGCAGGTTGGTGTCGTCGGCCGGGTCGCAGTTGTTGACGAACAGCGGCGCCTTCGCGCAGAGCGGCACGTCCGCGCCGCCGACCCCGTCGCCGCAGTCGACGCCGGCGGTGGTGAACTTCGGCGTCAATCCGAGCAGGCCGGTGATCGGCCCGTCCTCCGTCAGGCCGTCGAGGCCGACGCTCAGGTTGGCCTTCACGGTGGCGAAGTCCGGAGCCTTGCCGAGGTCGAGGGCGAGCGGCCCGACCCGCGCGGCGATCGCCGCGTCGGTGACCCCGCCCGCGACGGTGACGCTGGCCGAGGAGCTGCGGTCCAGCAGCGGCGCGGCGTTCAGGCGCAGGGGCAGCAGCAGGCCGAGCTGCGCCCGGGCGTCGACGTCGACCGCGAACGTGCCGGAGCTGTCCAGGGTGATCAGCTCGCGGTGGGCGTCCCAGGCGAAGTTGAGCGGCCCGCCGGTGTGGAACTTGCGCTTCCAGTCCAGCCCGAGCCGCAGGAACGGCCCGCCCTCGCGCTGGTCCAGGGTGAAGCTGATCCCGCTGTCCTCGCCGATCGCCGCGTTGAGCTTGTCGAGGGCGTCCTGGAGGTTGTCGGGGGGCGAGGCGAGCAGCTTGTCCAGCGCGTCGGCCAACTCCGGGCGCAGGGCGTACGCGCTGCCGTCGGCCGGCTTCGGCGTACCGGCCGCCTCGACGCGCAGGGTCTTCCCGTCGATCTGCTTCAGTACCCGGTACGCCTTGCTGCCGATCACGACGGTCCGGCCCTCGAGCCGGGCGTCGAAGCCGGAGTCGCCGTCGCGGGAGGCGTCCTTGAGCAGGAAGTTCGCCCCGTCGGCGACGAACGTGACGTCCTTGCCGACGCCGCTCTCGTCGGCGCCGAGCAGCTGCCGCGCGGAGCGGCCGAGCAGCGGGATCTCCTTGTCCAGCGGGCCGCTGCCGCCGGGCTGGGACAGCGCGACGTTGATCAGCCGCAGCGCCTCGACGACGACCGCGAAGAGCGCCTTCGGGTCGTCGGGGTTGAAGTCGACGGCGAACAGCTCGGACAGCGCCGAGGTGTCGACCACCGGCTGCCCACCGGCCGTCCAGCTCACGTCGACGCCGACGCCCTCGCCGAGGGCGCCGGTGGCGCCGGGCACGCTGACCGTGACCCGGCCGGTGGTCTTCACCGACGACGACACGGCCAGCAGGTTCCCCGGGTCGGACTTCAACCGCTCGAAGAGCGTGCCGAGGCTGAGGTCCTGCGCCTGCTTGAAGCTGACCTGGAGCATCCGCTCGCCGGCGGCGGCCGGTCCGACGGCGAGGTCGCCGGCCAGCTTGACCTTGAGGAAGCCGGCGGTGGCGAAGAAGTCCACCCCGGTGGTGATCGGGAAGTCGGCGGCGAACAGCGGCGTCGCCGGGTCGGTACGCAGCAGCACCCGGTCGGCGTTCGCCTCCGGGCTGCCGAGGTCGTTGCGCAGGTCGAGCACGAGCGTCACGGACGCGCTGTAACGGGGCTTCACCTTGGCGAAGCTGGCCTGCGCGTTCGCCACCCGCAGGCCGACCTTCTTGTCGCCGCCGACCGGCCTGGTCAGCGTGCCGGCCAGCTCGACGGCGCCGATGTTCGGGCTGGAGCCGCTGATCACCCACACGCTGTCGTTCGGCGGCTGCCCGCCGATCCAGTCCTGGGTGAGGGTGACGGAGTTGGCGGTGTTGGCGGCGACGGTGCCGGCGGAGGTGCCGGCCACCACCCGCTGGCCGACCAGCTGGCCGGGCGTGAACCGGCTGCCGGTGACGCTGAAACCCTTGGCGGTGAAGGTCGCGCCGCGCCCGGACAGCTCCGCGGCGCCCGGGTCGAGCGGGACCTCCACCGTGGACTCCCGCTCCAGCTTGACCCGGAACACCAGCCTGTCGTTGTCGAAGGAGAGGTTGTCCACCGGCAGCCCCTCGGCGGCGAGCAGGGCGAGCAACTGCTGGATGGAGCTGAACTTCGGCTGCCCGGCCAGGGCCGGGTCGTCAGTGGCCGGGTCGAACTGCGGGTCGTCCGGCCGCGGGTGGACGTACTTGCGGAGGAAGTCGGTGAGCTTCTCGTTGACCTTCACGGCGTCGGCGAACGTGCCGCGCAGGAAGGGCAGGTTGAGGTTGCCGGCCGGGCCGCTCTGTTGCACGCCGCTGAGCAGGGTGGCGAGCTGCGCGAGCCCGGAGGCCAGGTCCAGCGGGCTCATGTTGCGGAACTTGGCGATCGTCTCGTCCAGGCCGGTGGTGGTCACCGTGGGGGTGCCGACGGAGATGTCGTTCCAGTCGACGTTCACGGTCGCCGCCACGGCGGGCAGCGCGAAGGGCGCGCCGGAGACGGCCGCGCCGAGCTTGACCACGCCGTGCACCGAGCCGGGGCCGGGCTCGGTCTCGGTGTCGGAGATCTTCCCACCGCCGGAGTTGTCGAGGGCCACCTGCACCAGGCCGGCGAGGGAGCCCGCCGCGCCGAGTTCGCCGGTGTTCGCGCCGGCGGCCGTGTCGAAGGCGAGCCGGCCGTCGCCGTTGGGGTCGGTCATGGTGACCTTGAGGTGGGTACGCGCGGTGAGGGTGCTGCCGGCGGTCAGCGTGACCCCGAGGATGCCGACCGAGGCGGTGGCCTGGTCGAGGTCGGCGCGCAGCCGCGCCGCCGCGTCGATGTCGATGCGCGGGGTGTCCCCGTCGCGCACCAGGTAGGTCTCCCCGGCGGCGGTGTGCCGGGCCCGCAGGTGGAGGGTCGCCCAGCCGGTGACGCCGACCGCCTTGTCCAGCGTCACCCCGGCCAGGGTGAGGTCCTTGTCGACCACTTCGCGCTTCGTGGTCAGCAGCACGTCCAGCAGGTGGTCGCCGCCGCTGGTGCTCACCGAGCTGGTGAGTCGGGTGCCGCCGCCGAGGTCGACGTCGTCCTTGGTCAGGCCGCTGGCCAACGCGTCGGAGGCCCTGTCCACGAGCGTGTCGGCGTCGACGAGCGCGCCAGGGCTGACGCCGAGCAGAGGCAGCGGCTGGCCGAGCAGCCCCAGCTGGGAGAGTCCGCCGTCGGCCCAGGTGGCCGTGCGGGACATCAGGTTCTTCAACGCGCTCTCCCACGCCTCGTCGGCCTGGGCGGGCGCCGCCGTCCACACCAACCCCATCGCGGCGGTCACCGCCGTCGCGATCGCCACGGCTAGCAGCCGTCGTAGAGCCACCATGAGCCACCTCGTTCCTCCGATGGCCGTCACCGACGGCGCTGGTCCGCGCCAGCACATCGATCGCGGGAAATGCTCACAACTCGTGTGTCGGCATGGTGACAGTGCGTCAAACCGAACGGTCGGCACCTCCGGACCGGGTGGCCCGAGAAGACTGTGCTGCGGGCCGTACCGCCCGGCCATGTCGCGCCCCGTCCCCGCCCCCACTGGTGGAGGCCCTGTGCCACGTCGGATCCCGCCGTCGTCACCGCGCTCGCCGGCGGGACCCTGCCCGCCACCTCCGCACCGGCCACCGGAGCGCCTCCCGCGAGCGCCACGGCGACCCGGCGCCCTACCGACACCGGCTCGCCTGCGCGCGGGATCGTTTTCTGGCACCGTCAGAGGAGCCGCCCGTACCGCCCGGTGAGGAGACGATGGTGGGCCACGCCGCCGTGCACCACAGGACCGTCGACGTCGACGGGATCACGATCTTCTACCGGGAGGCCGGGCCGGCGGACGCCCCGGTGGTGCTGCTGCCGCACGGCTATCCCGCGTCGTCGTTCCAGTTCCGTCACCTCCTGCCCGCCCTCGGCGACAGGTGGCGGGCGATCGCGCCCGACCAGCCCGGCTTCGGATACAGCGACGCACCCGACCCGGCCCGGTTCGCGTACACCTTCGACGCCCACGCCGAACTGCTCCGCCGGTTCGCCGAGACGCTGCGCCTGACCCGGTACGTCATCTACCTCCAGGACTACGGCAGCCAGTTCGGGCTGCGCCTCGCGATGTCCGCCCCGGAACGGGTCGCCGGCCTGGTCGTCCAGAACGGCGACATCTATCCCGACCAGCACGGCCCCAAGTACGAGCCGCTCAAGCAGTTCTGGCGCAACCCCACCGACGAGGGCCGGGAGCGCCTCGCCGCGGCGGTCGGCGAGGAGGGCTTCCGCAGCGAGTTCCTGGGCGAACTGCCCGACCGGCTCAGGGACCGGGTGAGCCCCGACCTGTGGCGGCTCGCCGCGGCTTCCGCCGCCACCCCGCAGCGCCGCGCCAATCTGGTCCGCCTCCTCGCCGACCAGCGCAGCACCGTCGCCTGGTTCCCCCGGCAGCAGGCGTACCTGCGCGACCACCGGCCGCCGACGCTGATCGTCTGGGGACCGCACGACGGCTACATGCCCGAGGGCGCCGCGCGCGCCTATCTGCGCGACCTGCCCGACGCGGAACTGCACCTGCTCGAGGGCGGGCACTGGCTGCTGGAGACGCACCTCGACGAGGTGGTCCCACTCGTACGCGACTTCCTCGGGCGGGTCCATCCCTGACCACCCGCGCGGCCGCACGCCGCACCCCCGCCCGGCCGGCTCGGCGGAGTGGGTCGTCCTGCTGACCGGGCGGTGCTTCCGCTAGGTTCCGACGCATGACGGTCGCCCGCTCGATCCTGCTGTTCCTGCTCGCCGCGCTCGCCGAGATCGGTGGCGCGTGGCTGGTGTGGCAGGGCTGGCGAGAGCACCGAGGGCTGCTGTGGATCGCGGCCGGAATCATCGCGCTCGGGTTCTACGGCTTCGTCGCCACCTTCCAACCCGACCCGAACTTCGGCCGCGTCCTCGCCGCCTACGGCGGCGTCTTCGTCGCCGGCTCCCTCGCCTGGGGCATGGTCGTCGACAAGTTCCGCCCCGACCGCTACGACATCATCGGCGCAGCCATCTGCCTCGTCGGCGTCGCCGTCATCATGTACGCCCCTCGCAACGGCTGATCCCTGGCCCTCCGCAACCCGACCGTAAAGCGGAACCAGGAGTCGCTACCCGCGACCGTCGGCACCCGCCCGGCCCCTACCCGTGACCGGGTGGATCAAGGGGTGCGTCCGGCACCGTCGGGCCGCGCGTCACCCACCGTCGCCGTGGCAGCCTCCAGCACGGCCCGGAGCGGCGCGTGGGGGAACCCCTCGCCCGTGCCGGTGTCCGGCCCCAGCCGGGTGCTGTAGAAGGGTTCGTCGTGGCGGTCGTCCTGACGGGCCCACAGGTTGCCGGCCTCGTCCCGCTGCCAGATGACGTTCTGACCACGGAAGTCGGCGCGTTCGAGCCAGTCGGCGCCGCACGGCCAGTAGCCCTCCCACTGCGGCGGGCGCAGTGCGGCGTACGCCTCGTCGACGGCGGCGACGGCCTGGTCCACGTCGTCATCGTCAAAGACGGCGGCGAATCGGCACAGCAGGGCCAACGGCGCCCCGGGGTGCTGCAGCTGCGGATCCCGCGCGGCGATCGCCCGGCAGATCAGGTCGAGTTCGGACCAGCGCAACGCGTACGGGTGCCAGTGTGCGAGATCGTCCCATCCGAGCTCGGCCGGCTCGGCCGAGTCAGGGGTGGTGACCTCCAGGCTGTAGGAGTCGATCGAGGCGTCCATGCTCAGGACGACATGGTGACCGTCGCCGACCTCGAAGGCCACGTCGAGCGACGAGTCGTCGGAATCCTCATCCGCATCGTCGTCATCGTCATCGTCATCGTCCAGCAGGTCTTCGAGGTCACCGAGCCGATCCGCCCCGGGTCCCTCCTCGTGGGCGAAGGTGTACCGCGCCCAGAACACCGGATCGCGCAATGACTCTTGCAACGCTGGTGGAGTCGCCACCACCAGAACTATAGGGATCGCATGAGCGGAATCCGGAACGGGGTCAGCGGCGTGGTGGGCTGGTCAGCGGCTGGTCGTGCCCGCCAGCGGGAGAGGTTTGTCGAGGGACCTGTCCCGGGGGCGGCTCACCGCTCGGCGCCGGGAATCGTGTGAGCGTCCGATGTTTGCCGGGGCTCACGCCGTGGATCCGCTTGAAGGCCGCGCTGAAGCCGAAGGCGTCCGCGTACCCGAGCCGGCGCGCCACGGCGGCGACCGTCTCGGTGGTCTCGGCCAGCATGTCGGCGGCGAGTGTCATTCGCCAGTCGGTCAGGTAGGTCAACGGTGGCTCACCCACCAGTTCGGTGAACCGTTTGGCCAGCGTCGTGCGGGACACCCCGGCCCGGGCGGCCAGGGAGGCGAGCGTCCACGGCTCACCCGGGGCGTCGTGCATGGCGCGCAGCGCCGGGCCCACCGTGGCGTCGCTCAGCGCCCGGTACCAACGGGGTGCCTCGGCGCCCGGCTGGTCGAACCAGTCCCGGATCGTGCAGACCAGCAGCCAGTCCAGCAGCCGGTCCAGCACGATCTGCCGACCCGGGCGGCACCCGCCGAGCTGGAAGTCCAGATAGTCGCGCAGCGATGAACAGTCGTGCTCATCCGGTACGACCAGCACCGGCGGGAGCACTCCGAGCAGCCGCTGCGGCGCCTGGCTCCGGACGTGGTACGCCCCGGCCAGCAGCACCGTCTGCTCGGCCGGGCCGGTGTCCGGTGGCTGGGCCACCAGCGACTGGCCACAGCTGACGTCCCGCAGCTCGTCCGGCCGGAAGCTCGACCGGGGCTCGGCGGAGAAGACGAACGGTTCCGGTCCCCGCACCACGACGGCCTCGCCGACCCGTACCAGAAGTGGCTTGTCGCTCTCCGGGTGGACGATCCAGCCCTCGCCGCGCAGCGGCACGCAGAGCGTCAGGGGCGCGCCGTCGGTGAACCGCAGCGCCCACGACGGTGACAGCACCGACCGGCCGAAGGCGGCACCCTCCGCGCGTACGTCCCGCAGCAGACTGTCGAACGGGTCCATTCCTTCACGATAGGGCGCGGACGATCACACATGCCCGGCGTACGACCAGCCATGTCCGGCCGGCGGCCGGGCCGGTTGACTCGTGGCCATGACGAAAGAAACGAACGAGATCCTCGTCATCGGGGGAAGCGGGAAGACCGGACGCCGGCTGGTGCGCGCGCTGCGGGCGGCGGGCGCGCGCGTACGGGCGGCTTCCCGCTCGGGCGAGGTGCGATTCGACTGGACGCAGCCGACCACCTGGCGGCCGGCCGTGGAGGGAGCGTCGGCGGTCTATCTCATCGCTCCGGCGGACCCCGAGACGGCTGACGACTTCGTGTCGCGGGCGGTGAAGGCAGGCGTCGGCCGGTTCGTGGCGCTCTCCGGACGCGGAATCGACAAGATCGACGGGGATTTCTCGCCGAGCATGGTGGCCGCGGAGCAGGCCGTGCGCGGCTCCGGCGCGGAGTGGACGATCATCCGCCCGAACAACTTCAACCAGAACTTCGACGAGGACCTGTGGCGCCAGCCGCTGGCCGACGGCCGCCTGGCCCTGCCGATGGGCGCCACGCCGGAGCCCTTCATCGACGCCCAGGACGTCGCCGACGTCGCCGCGGCCCTGCTGACCGAGGACGGCCATCACGGGCAGGTGTACGAGCTGTCGGGCCGCCACGCGCTCACCTTCGCCGAGGCGGTGACGACGATCGCCACGGCGGCCGGCCGATCCATCCGGTACGTGGAGTTGACGCCGGAGGAGTACCGGACCGAACTGCTCGCCGAGGGTTACTCGACGGCCGACGCGACGGCGCTCAACGCCATGTTCGCGGGGATGCGCGCCGGGTATCTCGCCGAGCCGACCGACGCGGTGCGGCGACTCCTCGGCCGCGACCCGATCGACTTCGACACCTACGCCGCGAGGGCTGCCGCGGCCGGCGCATGGTCGTGACGCAGCCGGGACAGCAGCCGATCTGGTACGGCAGCCCGGGATCGCCCGTTGGACGACGCCCGTCTACACGGCGATCCCGGGCTGCCTCCTGTCGACGACACCCGGAAGCCGGCAGGACAGGTTGTCGTGCCCGCTAGTCGCCCACCGGCGCCGCGCGGAACGTTCGCCGATACGCACGAGGCGACACCCCGGTGGCGGCCAACAGGTGCTGCCGGAGCGAACCACCCGATCCGAACCCGGCCTGCTCCGCGATCCTGTCCACCGTCAGGTCCGTGCTCTCGAGCAGTTCCCGGGCGCGTTCGACCCGCTGCTGGGTGAGCCAGGTCATCGGGCTCACCCCCACTTCGTCCTGGAACCGCCTGCTGAATGTCCGCACGCTCATGTTCGACCGGGCGGCAAGCTCCGCCAGGACCAGCGGGCGATCAAGATGTTCGAGTGCCCACGCTCGGGCCGGTGCCGTCGTCGTCGAGTCCGCTTCGACCACGGGCCGCCGGATGTACTGGGCCTGGCCTCCGTCGCGCCAGGGTGGGACGACGCAGGAACGGGCCGCCTCATTGGCGATCTCACTGCCGTGGTCCCGTCGGATCACGTGCAGACACAGATCGATTCCCGCCGAGACGCCTGCCGAGGTGAGAACGTTGCCGTCGTCGATGAAGAGAACGTCGGCATCGACGACGAGGTCCGGGTAGAGGCCCTGAAGGCGGTCGGACTCACGCCAGTGAGTGGTCACCCGGCGTCCGTCGAGGATGCCCGCCGCCGCCAGGACGAACGAACCCGTGCAGATCGCCATGACGCGCGCGCCGGGGCGGACAAGCCCCAGCGCGTCACGCAGCGGCGCAGGAAGCGCCTTCTGTTCGCCCCACTCCCGCCCGCTCGCCGAGGGAGGGATCACCACGGTGTCCGCCTGGGCCAGCGCCGTGTGGTCGTGATCCACGGCGATCGCGAAGTCGGCCGAGGTGTCTATGGGGCCGCCATCGAGCGAGCAGGTGGTCACCGAGTACAGCGGCTTGCCGTCGGAACCGAGGGCGGCGCCGAAGAGCCGCGAGGGGATGGCCAGCTCGAACGGGACGACGCCGGGAAGCGCGAGCACAACGACGCGATGCATGACCAGATCCTGACACATGTTGTCCATCTGGCCACTGTAGCGGCCCTGCCCCTCCGGAGATGCTGGACGGGCGCGGCCCCCTGATGCGGCCGACACGACAGGTGAGGAGCACAGTGACAACCAGCTCGGGGCGAGCGCCCGACCGGATGCTCGCCGTCAGCCAAGACGCGGCCGGTGCACCCGACGTCCTGAAGATCATCGAGACGCAGCGTCCGGTCCCCACACTCGGCGAGGTCCTCGTCCGCGTCCACGCCGCAGGGGTGAACCCCACCGACTGGAAGACCCGCGCTCGCGGCCAGTTCGCCACCGGCACGCTCCCTCCGTTCGTCCTGGGCTTCGACGTCTCCGGTGTGGTCGAAGAGGTGGGGCCCGGGGTGACCCTGTTCGCGCCGGGCGACGAGGTGTTCGGCATGCCGCGCTTCCCGCATCCGGCGGGCGCGTACGCGGAGTTCGTGACCGCCCCCGCCCGGCACTTCTGCCGTAAACCGACAAACATCGACCACACGACCGCCGCGGCGTTGCCGCTGGCGTCCCTGACCGCGTGGCAGGCTCTCGTCGACACCGCCGACGTCCAGCCGGGTCAGCGCGTCCTCGTCCATGCCGCCGCCGGCGGAGTCGGGCACCTGGCGGTGCAGATCGCCAAGGCGCGCGGCGCATGGGTCGTCGGCACCGCGAGTGCCGGCAAGCACGACCTTCTTCGCGGGCTGGGCGCGGACGAGTTGATCGACTACACGACGGAGGACTTCGGCGTCCTCCGAGAGATCGATGTCGTGCTCGACACCGTCGGCGGGGACTACACCCCGCGCTCACTCCGGACCCTGCGCAGGGGCGGGATCCTCATCTCGCTTCTGCCCATGGCCCCCGACTTCCCCGCCGACCTTGCCGAGGAACTCGACGTCCGCGCCACCCGAATCCTCGTCGAGCCCGACCATGCGGGCATGAAGGCGGTCGCGGATCTCGTCGCTCGTGGGCAACTGCGGCCACTCGTCGACACCACTTTCCCGTTGAGGGAGGCGGCTCAGGCCCACGAGCGCGGCGGGACCAACAGCACCACCGGGAAGATCGTCCTCTCCGTCTCGCCTGAGGCCCGCCCTCGCACGCGACGCTGCCCCAACCACGTCACTCACAGAGGAGTTCCATCCGCATGAGCAACGCGACACCTCCCAGCACGGCCGCCGTCGTCGAATCCTTCTTCGCGCGATTCGGCGCCGGTGATGTACCCGGACTCGTCGACCTCTTCGCCGACACGTTCGACTTCGCGGTCAGCGGGACCCCCAACATCCCCTGGTCCGGGCAGCGCTCCACCCCGGCCGAGCTGCCGGACTTCTTCGGCTCGTTCGGACGCGTACTCGGACCGGCTCAGGAGTACAACGTCACGGCGACGGTCGTCGACGGGGAGAACGCGGTCGTGCTCGGGCACAACAAGTTCGAGGTCCTCGCCACGGGGAAGACGTTCACCAACCACTTCGCGCTGCACATCGGTGTCAAGAACGGCAAGATCACGACCTATCACATGTACGAAGACACCTATGCGATCGACGCCGCGTTCGCCGCGTGAGCCGCGGACGAGCTGACCACGGTTGAGCCGTGCGGTGATCGGAACCGACTGTCCGGATCCCGATCACCGCACGCTGTGCCTCACCACCCGTTGCCGAGCAGCGAGAACCGTGCCGCCGTACGACCGACGCAGCCCGGTAGCGATCCGGTACACGCTCCTTACCCTGATGGCTTGGCAGACTGACGGCGTGACCGATGAGCACAGCCAGGACGAACCCGACACCGACCAGCCGCCCCGGACACCAACTCTGAAAATCGCGAGGCAGTTGGCAAGGGAGTTGGTTGGGGTGGCGACTGTGGAGGTCGTCGGCATCAAGGGCGGGATATCGGTCGACGTCACACCATGTAACCGCGATGCTCGCGCCTTCGGATGGGCGGACTTCTCCCATGAACTCATCCTGCAGGTCGGCAACTATGGCGGCCGATGGGAACTGGGAGCCGGCCCCGAAGACGTCGCCCTGCTCGAAGACATCGCTCGCTCAGTGATCGCCGGCAGGGTTCGGGAGGTGTTCGCTCCGGGTCGCTCGGCCATCTCGGTCACGCTCGCCGATGGAGCCGTGGAGACCGAGATCGGAGGCAAAGCGCCAGCCGGTTGCCTGCCGCTACCCTTCTGGCAGCGTTGGTCGCGCGGCATCCAGTACGCCCCGTACCGGTACGACGGTGCGAGCGCCAGTTTGGAAGATCGTTCTCGGCTGTCGTGATCTGTCGGGATCGCCAGGTCGTCTGGAGTTACTGCTGCCCGATCATGACCGCTGCTGACCGTCTGAGACACCCATTACTGGCACGCTGCTGGCAACGACGTCGCGAGGCGCGCGGTTGTCCAGCGCCCGGAGCAGTTGGACCAACGCCGAGTCGGAGGTCCACGCGCCAGCGATACACGGAATGGAGTACGGCTAACGCCCGTGCTGGGCCTATGACCTGCTATGGGCCAGGTCCAAGACAGGTCATCCAGGATCAGTCCGTGGATAGTCCGTGCGGTTCGGGCCAACCTTGCTGGGCGGCGAGGGTGTGACCAGCGTGTGGTCGACGTGGACGGCGGTTTCACCGGCTGACCGGCGTCAGGCGCGGCGGTGCGATGTTGTCGCCGTGCCCGGCCTCAACCATCGCGGCGACGGGAGGCGTCTTACCTGGCGAGGGGGTGGGCATGACCAAGACGTTCCACGAGTTCGTGGCACACCGCTCACCAGCGCTGTCCCGGACGGCCTATCTGCTCACCGGTGATCACCAGCTCGCCGAGGATCTGCTGCAGAGCGCGCTGGCCAAGACGTACCAGCACTGGCGGCGCATCCGCGACGGCGACCCGGATTCGTACGTGCGGCGGGTGATGTACCACCAGCAGGTCTCCTGGTGGCGGCGCCGCCGCCTCGCCGAACGGCTGGACCCGGAGCCCACCGACCGGCCCGGCGACGACCACTCCGACGCGACCGCCCTGCGGCTCACCCTGGCGGCCGCGCTGCGCCAGCTCACCCCGCGCCAACGCGCCGTGGTCGTGCTGCGGTTCTACGAGGACCTGACCGAGACGCAGGTCGCCGAGGTGCTGGGCTGCTCCGTCGGCACGGTGAAGCGGCACGGCCACGACGGGGTACGCCGGCTGCGTGCCATCGCCCCCGACCTGGTCGACCGTGCGGCGGAGAGGAGCCCGCGATGACCGCCCGACTACGCGAGTCGCTGCACACTGCGGCGGCCGACGTTCCCGTGTACCCGGTCTACGACCGGGCGCTCGCCACCGCCCGCCGTTCCCGCCGCCGTACCAGGCTCGCGGCCGTGGCGGCGCTGGTGCTGGTTGCGCTGGTCGGGGCGGTGCTGCCGCTGGCGGGTGCCCCCGCCGTCGACCCGGCAGCCGGCGCTGAGGCCGCGCTGCCCGACCGGGTCGGCGTGCCGCCCTTCGGCAGCCTGCACGCCACCGATCGACCGCGCCCCGGTCCCGCCTCGGTGATCTTCACCGGTCAGGCCCCGCGCCTGATGTACGGCAACGAGGGCAGCATCATCGCGGTCGTCGGTGCGGACGCCGACCGCTACCGGATCATCAAAGGGGAGATCGAGGCGCAAGCCGGCGAGGACACGGTGCTGTCTCCCGACGGTCGCCGGGTCGCCTTCAGATCAGTCGGCTACACGCGTCCCCGAGTGGAGATCGTCGACCTGGTGACCGGGCGCAGCCGTACCGTGGCCAGCGGGGTCTCCGGCACCGTCATGGTCGAACCGGCGGGCTGGTCGCCGGACGGGCGCGCGCTGGTCGTCCGAGACACTGTGCCAGCCAACCCGGAACGCAGCGCCTACCGGCAGGTGCTGAGCATCATCTGGCTGGACGACGACCGCCGGACCCGGCTGGCCGACGATTACGAGGGGAACGGGTCCCCGGTCGCATTCGCCCCGGACGGTGCACGGCTCGCCTTCCAAACCGGGCGGACGGTCTCCGTCGCCGACCTCGACGGCCGGCGGCTCTCCTCGTTCACCCTCGCGCCCGAGACGGAGCTGGCCGGCAAGGGCGCCTGGAGCACCGACGGCCAGACGCTGACGGTCACCCGGCGGGACGGCAGCAGCTGGAGCCTACGGCGGATCGACCCGGCCACGGGCAGAGACCTCGGCGCGATGGACACGCCGGCCGTCTCCGGTGTGACCGCCATTCGGCTGCTGGGCTGGACGGTGGATGGGAGTGCGCGGGTCGTCGCTTACCAACCCGCACCCCACGCTCCCGCCGCGTTCGACGCGCCCCTCGAAATGGATCAGCGACTGGCGTACGGCAACGTCGGCACTGTGCGGGTGCTGGCCCTCGCCCGTGGCGCGAACGATCCCACCACCCTGCTCACCGCCCCAAAAGACGTCGTCGCGATCGACGTTTCCGACGACGTGATCCGCAGCGGTCGCACCCGTGACGCAAGCCCGCCCCACGGGGTGGGCCCACGATTCTGGGTCTGGACCATCCTCATTACCGTCCTGGTGACCGGCATCGCGGCGTACCGCTGCCGCGAAGGGCTGGCACTCTGGCTCGACAACCGGCATGTCAGGCGTGCGCGCGGGCAGGGTGAGGGATCATCGTGATCGCAGAGGCTGGAAGACCGAGTAGCACTTGGCGGACCTTCACCTGGCCGGAAAACGCTCGCGGATGGACGACCCCCGCCGGGGGGAAAGTGACCTGACGTAGCAGCCGGCGTGATGAAGTGCCGTACCGCGTGGTCAGACGCATCGGTCATGCCGTCGAGCAAGATCGAGTCGGACCACGCGGTACGGCGTTCGCTGACGAGCCGCTGACTTTCGAATGACGCGCTGCGGGCGCCCGAGGACGGCCGGAGGCCGCCCGCAGGGCAGTCCGCGAGCGTGGGTAAGCGCCTACCCCTGCCTTGCAAAGATCAAGACTGCTGTCGGCTGGCGTCGGTGGCTGCCGTTGACCTGCTCGCCTTGTCGCCTCGCGTCGACCCCTAACTGTCTCCGTCGGTCGGCTTGGCTGTAGGGGTGGCCGTACAGCCAAGCCTCGTCACGGCAGTTCTAGCTCCCAAGCCTCGAACGGCGGCTCGACTGTGTACTCCCGGTCGCAGTAGCGGCGGATGTACTGCGCGGCGCGCCACTCGGCATCACCTGCGTTCGTCACCTGGCCCTGCTCGTCGATGTCGAGCACGTTGGAGAAGATCGCCATGACCTGTTCGAGCGTCGAGCCGAACTGCATCAGAGCAGGCCGGTAGTCAATCCCGTCCAGGAGGTCTAGGCACAGCGTGCCATTGGCGAGGTAGAACGCGAAGAACCGGTAACACGACCTGACATCTTCCGGCAGCTGGCCCACGCGCTGATCATGCAGCACTGGCCAGAGCCCTGCTACTCGGTGGCAAGCCACGTAGCGGCGCGGCAGCGATCGCCCCGCCCTCGGCGTCGGCTAGCCTCTCTCGCGATCGTCACGGCATCACCTGGAAGCGACCGCATCAGCGACCTACGCATTACGAGATCAAACTGGCCGCCCCGCCGACCTGGTCGCATGATGGTCTAGCAGCGGAAACACCTCTCGGCATCTCACACTGCTCCCCCGCTGTCCGCCGACCTCTTGCGGACTAGATGCGGACTGTTACCTGCCACGCCTCGCTCGCGGCATCACGTCCCGTCGCAGGGTCCTCATCAAGGCTGCGTGTCGATCAGTGCCACCACGTGGCATGAGTCGACGGGCGTACAGAGTCGCTAGCCCCACCCATATCCCAGCCACCCCGACAAACACTGTCCCAAACGTGATGGCGATCGGCAGCCAGACCAGCGGTGGCGTCAGGGACCAGAGCGCTATCGCGCCGATGGTCAGACCCATCATGAGCGGCCCGACGAGCAGGCAGCGGTACCCGACGACCAGCAGCCGATATGCTCCCGTCGCCCGGATCCGTTCGACCGCCTTGTCGACCTCTGTCATGTCGGTGATCTTCCCGGATCACCGCAACTGTTCGCCCCCGCTCGTCGTAGCCGCGAGCCTCGTTGTCGGTTGTCAAAGCCTGCACCTGGCGGCCACGACCGGCCTGGGATTTAGAAGAAGATCAGGGATGGCTGGTCGGGTGGCGACCCTGCCACCGCCGGCCCGACCCTGGTGGCTTCGCCCCTGGTCAGCCCGTCCGTCATTGTCGGGCAGCGTCGGCGCTCGCAAGCGGGCTTGGCTGTACGGATGGCTGTACAGCCACACGGTTTAGGAAGTATGGACACGGTCGATAGTCGCGGGGTGTCGACCTGGCCTGACCTGCGCCGCCATGCCGACCGCCGCGTCCAGGACCTGACCGCCGATGACCCTAGGATCCCGTCCCATCGGGCACGCGACGGGCACGCCCCGCACTCCCCTGCATCGCAAAGATCAAGGCCCGACAAGCGTCGGGAGACCGTGCTGGCACGGCGCGTCGTTCTCTGGACCTCCGACCCGCCGCGCGCCCGCCCGGCGGCTAAGCGGAGTGGCTAGGCCGTATCCCAGTCGGAGGAAGCCAAGACCTCGTAGGGAATTGTCGCCAAAACCTCGGCAGGTCCCTCCAACTTCCACACCCGGACGCAGCAGCCGCAGCCACCTTCCTCTTCGGCGTAGGTCAGAGCGTCACGGTTGGCGTTCAGCCAAACCTCAGCCGCCTCGACCTCGCTCGTCTTATCCACGGAGGCCGCCATGGTTTGCCGGATCACAGCGAGCACCGTAGCGCACGAGACTGGGTGGACCACGCCGGCTGATCTGTGTGGCCGGGCTGCGCGCGGCGGCCGGGGTCGCGTCGGGCGGACAGGCAGGACGATGGTTGGCCCTGGCCGATGCGATCCTCGCCGACGTGGCAGCCCACGGGCAGCATCCGTCCGGGCGTTGGCAGCGGGCGTACGACGACGGGCGGGTCGACGCCGCGTTGCTCTTCACCGGCATTCGGGGCGCGGCGCCGGCAGGGGACGCGCGGACCGAGGCGACCCGGCGGGCGATCCTGGCGGAGCTGGAATGCGACGGATACCTGTACCGGTTCCGCCCCGACAGCCGCCCGCTGGGGGACGCCGAGGGAGCGTTCCTGCTCTGCGGTTTCGCGGCCGCGATGGCCGCCTGGCAGGCCGGCGACATCGTGGGGGCGAACCGGTGGTTCGAGCGTAGCCGGGCCGCCTGCGGCCCGGCGGGCCTCTTCACCGAGGAGTACGACGTGCAGCAGCGGCAGTTGCGCGCGAACCTGCCCCAGGCGTTCGTGCACGCGCTGATGTTGGAGACGGCGGTAACCCTGGGTCGGGCGGAACCCTGCCCATCGGCCGGCTGAGCGGTCTACCCGCCGCCCGTGCCCGAGATGAGTGCCAGCCCGGTCTCCGGGTCCACCCGCTTGGCCAACTCAGGCGCCACCTCGGAGATCATCACCTCCAGTGTCGGCCAGACCCGGCCGCGGAGCAGGTGCCCGCCCACGGTGCTGCCGTCGGCGCGGCCGAGCACCGCGTGCACGTGCAGCGCCGGCTTTCCGCCCCGCTCGGCAACGTCGCCGAGCAGGGAGAGCACCTCGACCTGCTCGCGTACCGGGATCGGTCGGTAGTCGCCGGTCTCCCGGTCGAACCACCCGACCTCGGCGTCGGCGAAACCGCCGACGGCGGTCACCCGGGCGGCGTGTATCCGATGCTCGCGCAGCGCCGCCCCCACGGCCTCGACCGCCTCCTCCCCCTTGTCGCAGACGACCACGAGGACCCGTCCGGTCTGGTGGTGCAGCTCGTGCGCCCTCATCGCCGACCGTCCCGCCGCCAGCCGGCCGGCAGGGTGGTCACCGTGCTGCCCCGACCGGTCGGGCGACCACTGGTGTGCCAGGGCGGCACCGCCTTCGTCGCGTCCATCGCATCCTTTCCTCTCTCCGGCGCGGCCTCAGCCCACCCGGTACCGCTCCGCCTCGGCGGCACGCAGCTCCAGCCCGTGGCCCGGCCGGTCCAGTGGCACCGGGGCGCCGCCTCCCGCCGCGGACACCGCACCGTCGAAGAGCATCGCCTCGATCCGGACGTGGTCGTGGAACCACTCGATGTGGCGCAGGTTCGGCGTCGCTGCCGCCACGGCCAGGTGCTGGTGGGGCGCACAGTGCGCGGACACCTCCAGGCCCGAGGCGGCGGCCACCGCCGCCGCCCGAAGGAATTCGCTGATGCCGCCGCACCGGGTGACGTCGATCTGCAGGCAGTCGACGTACGGGGCCATCCGATGGAAGTAGACGAGGTCGAAGCCGTACTCCCCCGCCGCGACGTCGGGCAGCACCTGGTCGCGGACCAGCCCGAGGCCGACCAGGTCGTCCGAGCTGACCGGTTCCTCGTACCAGCGCACGTCGAGGTCGGCCGCGGCCCGGGCCATCCGTACCGCCTGCTTGCGCTGGTACCCGCCGTTCGCATCGACGTACAACTCGGCGTCGTCGCCGATGGCGCGTCGGGCGGCCGCCATCCGGGCCAGATCCCGCGGCGTGTCGGTGCCGCCGGACTCGCCAATCTTGATCTTCACCCGTGGGATGCCCTCGTCGTGTACCCAGCCGGAGAGCTGCCGGTGCTGCCGCTCGGCGTCGTAGGTGGTGAATCCGCCGCTGCCGTAGACCGGCACCTGCCGGCGGGCAGTGCCGAGCAGCCGGGCCAGCGGCAGGCCGTGCCGGCGGGCCCTGAGGTCCCAGATCGCGCAGTCGGCTGCGGAGAGCGCCAAGCCGGCGACTCCGGGCCGTCCGGCGTTTCTCAGCTGCCGCCGCATGGCCGACCACGCAGCCGGTACGTCGTCCGGGTCGAGTTCGGCCACCACGGGCGCGAGCAGGTCCGTGACGACCGGAACCACCGCCGCGGGCCCGTACGTCCAGCCGGTGCCCACCTGACCGTCGGCCTCCGCGCGGACCAGCACCATGGTGGTGCTGTCCCAGGCGAAGGTGCCGTCGCCCTCAGGCGCGTCGGTCGGTACCCGGTACGCCGCCGCGCTCAGCCGCCGCCGGGGGCGGTGACGGCGGTGCG
>NZ_JBFAVI010000070.1:0-32992 GCF_040679695.1 Micromonospora sp. NPDC052213 | reverse complement strand
GTCGTAGCCGGCCGCGGCGACGACCGGTTCGATCACCTCGCGCAGCCGGTTGCGGCGCGCGTTCAGATCGCCACGGGGTGCGCCGCTGCGCTCCGTCTCCCGCGAGTGCGGGAGGGGGCCGGTTCGTGTCGCGCGTCAGCTCTGCACGAACACCGCCACACTGCGGGCCGGCACCGTGAACGTGCCGCTCGCCCGGTCGAACGAGGCCGTGCGCACCGCCTCGTCCGCCGAGGTCCGCAGCACCGGGTGCAGCGCCACGTCCGCCCCACGCAGCCCGGTCAGCTGCTGCGTCGCCGCCTCCGGGGTGGCGTTGAAGACCACCGTCACCGACTTCCAGCGCCCGTCGAGGCCGCGACCGTCGAGCGTCATGGTGAGCACGCCGGGCGTCTCGGCCGCGCCGGAGAGCGGGAAGGCGACCCGCTTCTGCACCTGTTCCGCCGTGGCCAGCCCGAAGACCGGCGAGGAGGCCCGGATCTTCAGCAGCTCGGCGTACCGGGCGTCGGTCATGTTGATCGCCGCGCAGTCCGGCACCAGGGCCGGATCGGCCAGCAGCGGCTTGGCGTACGGCCACTTGTCCCGGTTGTCCTGCGCGGGCGGCAGCCCGGCGCCGAACCCGTTGCCCTGGGCGCAGTCCCAGCGGATCTGGTTGAACCAGTCACCCGAGTTGTACGAGTTGCGGTCCAGCGACTTCGAGCGCAGCCGCTCGGTGCCGGTGGTGACGAATCCGGGACCCTGCCCCATCACCACGGTGCTCAGCGCCAGCACCTGCATCCGGGCCCGGTCCGCCGCCGGGGTGTCCTGCGGCAGCTTGTACGCCAGCGCGTCGTAGAGGATCTCGTTGTCGTGCGCGTCGACGTAGGTGACCGCCTCCCCCGGCGCGGCGGTGTAGCCGGCGGGCGAGCCGTTGTAGTCGACCTGGCCGCCGGTGACCTGCCGGCCGGCGGAGTCGGTGAACCGGTAGCCGCGCAGGTTGCCGGTGAGCCCCACCTTGATCAGGTCGTGCTGGTGCAGCAGGCGGGCCCGCTGCTCGGCCGCGGACCCGTTCACCGGATCACCGTTGGGGTCGGTGAACAGGCCGGAGGCGAAGCCCTGCACCCGCGGGTTGGCGTCGAACGGCCCGCCGCCGCGCACCGCGTCGCGGAGCCGGTCGTTGAAGGTGCCGATCCCGGTGCCGGCCATGTTGGCCTGGGTGGCCTGCACGAACCGGGCGTCGCCGGCGACCTCGCCGAAGTTCCAGCCCTCGCCGTAGAGCAGGATCTTCTTCCCGTCCACGCCGTCGCGGGCGAGGGTCAGCTCGTCGAGCGCCTTGCGCACGGCCAGGATGTTCGCCTTCGGGTGGTGGCCCATCAGGTCGAACCGGAAGCCGTCCACCTTGTACGCCCTGGCCCAGGTGACCAGCGAGTCCACCACGAGCTTGCCCATCATGGCGTGCTCGGGGGCGGTGTTGGCGCAGCAGGTCGAGTTGGCGACGCTGCCGTCCTCCAGCAGCCGGTGGTAGTAGCCGGGCACGACCTGGTCGAGCACGGACTTCGGGTCGGTGCCGGCCGCCGAGGTGTGGTTGTAGACGACATCCATCACCACGCGCAGCCCCGCGCCGTTGACCCCGGCCACCATCTGCCGGAACTCCGTGGTGCGCTTCGCCCCGGCCGGGTCGACGGCGTAGCCGCCCTCCGGCACGGTGTAGTGCAGCGGGTCGTACCCCCAGTTGTAGCCGTCGGTGTCCGCCACCGCCGCGACGCACTGCTGCTGTTCCTCGGAGTCCGGCGGCAGCGCGGCCAGGTCGCAGGCCGGCTGCCGCTGGTCGGCCCGCCGCTCGGGGATCGTGGCGAAGTCGAACGCGGGCAGCAGGTGCAGGTGCGTCACCCCGGCGTCGCCGAGCGCCTTGAGGTGCGCCATGCCGGCGGTCCGGGGGTCGGTGAAGGCGAGGTAGGTGCCCCGCCGCTCGGCCGGCACGGTGGTGTCGGCGACGGAGAAGTCCCGGACGGACAGCTCGGAGATCTGCACCTTCGTCGACGGCACGGCCGCCGGCTTGCGCAGCGTCGCCCAGCCGGCCGGCGCGAGCGCCGGGTCGGCCAGGTCCACGATCTGGCTGTGCGTGGAGTCCGGCGCCAGCGCCAGCGAGTACGGGTCGGTCACCGCGGCGGTGACCATCTGCTGCGTCGCGGGCTGCCACGCCTGCACCTGGTAGCGGTAGTACTTGCCGTGCCAGTCGCGGGCGCCGCGCACCGACCAGACGCCGGTGCGGTCGTCGCGGCGCATCGCCACCGCCTTCGGCTGCCCGGTCGGCGAGTCGAAGAGCTGGAGCGACACCTGCCGCGCCGTCGGCGCCCAGACCGCGAGCGTCGGCACCCTGCCGGCGAAGGTCGGCCCGAGCTTCGCGTCGGTGGCCCGGGCGTAGACGTCGTCGAGCACCCCGGGGATCTGCACGCCGGTCGCGGCGAGCAGGGTGCCCTCGGCGTCCCGCTCGGTCACCAGGAGCTGCCCGCGCAGGGCCGCGGGGACCTTGGCCAGGTCCCGCCGGTCGAGGGCGAAGCTCCGGTACGCCCACAGGTGCGGGAAGGCCGCGCGCTGGGCCTCGGTGAGCCCGTTGCGCTGCGCCGTCAACGGCAGCGTGGTGTACGTGCCGGTCAGCTCGCCGTCGGCGACGGTGGCCCCGCCGGCCGGGGCGGCGACCAGGGCGTACGTCCTGCCGTCGGTGGGCCCGGTCTGCCAGGCGACGGTCGAGCGGTCGATCCAGTGCGCCTTCTGCCTGGTGATGTCGACGTCCCGGGCGGCGCCGGACGCGGTGGACGGCAGCAGCCGCCCGGGTGTGCCGGCGAGCAGCCACACCTCGCGGCCGGCGGTGGCGAAGTCGAGCCGCTGGTCCTCCGGCAGGTCCTTCTCGTCGCCGGAGTGGATGATGTAGCTCAGCCCGGTCGCCCCGGCGGCGAGGGGCACCCGGAACACCGCGCCGAACGCGTCGACGCCGGCCGGGGCGAGCGGCTTCGCCCAGTCCGTCGGGTTGGCGGCGCCGTCCCACAGGTGCAGGCCCCAGCCGTCGTAGTTGCCGTCGGCGCGGCGGTAGTGGATGAGCGCGGTGCCGTCCTCGACGGGCGGGTCGGGCTCGCCGGTGGCGGCCTGCCGGGTCGGGTAGATCGCCGGGTCGCCCTGCTTGAGCCAGATCTCCCCGGTCTGCGTCACGTCGATGGTGCGGTCCTGGCCGACGTCCTTGTTCCCGTTCCTGTCGACCACCAGGAAGCCGACCGACTTCGCGCCCGGCTTGAGCTTTACCCAGGCGAACCGGCCGTAGGAGTCCTCGCCGGCGAACGGCTGCCCCGTGGGCCACTCGGTGGCGTACGCGGGGTCGATGTCGCCCCAGGCGTAGAGGCCCCAGTCGTCGTAGCCGCCGGCCGGGCGCTGGTAGTGCACCACCGCCCAGTCCCGGGAGGCGGACTGGGCCGGGGTGCCGACGGTGGCCGTGGACCGGGCCGTGGCCGTCCGGCCCCTGCCGTCGCGGACCACCGCCTTGTACTCGATCTTCGTGCCGCCGGCCAGCCCGGTCAGGTCGTGGTGGACGGTGTACGGGGCCCGGTCGGCGCTGCCGAGCAGGGTCCACTTCCCGCCGGCGACCCGGGCGGCGACGGTGACGGTGGCCAGCGGGTCGCCGGTGACCTGGGCGGTGACGGCGGCCTTCGTGGCGACGGGCTCGCCGGGCGCCGGAGCGGTGATCGTGATCCTCGGCGCGGCGTCGGGCAGCGCGATCGGGGTGCCGGCCCGGTGCACCACCGCCGACAGCGGCGGCACGGTCAGGGTGAGCCTGCCGTCGGCGGCGGCGGCCGGGGCGGCCGAGCCGCCGTAGACGCCGGCGAAGGTGGCGCCGGCCGACCAGGTGTCCACGGTGACAGTCTGCGCGGTCGCGGCGTTGTTCACCGCGACGACGTACTCGGTGCGCTGCTTCGGGTCGATCCGGGAGAACGCGAAGACGCCGGGTCCGTCGGCGGCGTACCGGGTGACCTGGACACCGTCGCGCAGGGCCGGGTGCGCCTGGCGCAGCGCGCCCAGCTCGGCGATGGCCCGGTAGAGCGGGTGCGTCGGGTCGAACTGGTCGACCGCGTGCGTCCGGTCGGTGCCGAGCAGGTCGTCGTCGAGGTAGTCGGGCGTACGGGAGGCGAACATGTCCTGCCGGGCGTCCTTGTCGCCGCCCGGACCGGTGAAGCCCTGCTCGTCGCCGGAGTACACCACCGGCTGGCCCCGGGTGAGGAACATCAGCTCGTGGGCGAGCCGGTCGCGGCGCAGGTGGCTGGCCGGGTCGGTGCCGCCACCGGCGATGAACGAGCCGATCCGGCCCATGTCGTGGTTGCCGAGGAACGTGGTCAGCCGCCGCGCGTCGGTGTCCCGGGAGCGGTAGAGGTCGTCGCGGGCGTACACGTCGGCGAGGGCCTTGGCGGAGCCGTCGCCGGCGGTGTAGCCGCGCGCGGCCTCCTGGAAGGCGAAGTCGAGGGTGGCCGGCAGGCCACCGCGCCGCACGTACGTCGAGGTGATCTCCGGGTCGGCGCTGTAGACCTCGCCGAACATGAAGAAGTCCTTCTTGCCCGCGCGGTCCGCGGCGCGCTCGATGCCCTGGCTGAACTGCGGCCAGAAGTCGAGGTTGGCGTGCTTCACGGTGTCCAGCCGGAACCCGTCGACACCGGTGGACTCCACCCACTCGGAGTAGACCTTCGTGAGCCCGCGCACCACCTCGGGGCGCTCGGTCCACAGGTCGTCGAGCCCGAAGAAGTCGCCGTACTCGCTGTTCTCCCCGGCGAAGGTGGAGTCACCCCGGTTGTGGTACATGGTCGGGTCGTTCAGCCACGCCGGGACCTTGACCTTCGCGTCGGCCGGGGTGTCGAACGTCGGGGTGTACGGGAACGACGTGGTGTCGACCGTCGGGAAGTCCCGGCTGCCGTCGGCGTAGTGGCGGTCCTCGAAGGGCCGCCCCTGCGCGTCGGTGTAGGGGGAGGTCGCCTTGTCCACGTAGGTGTACTTGTCCTCGGCGTACTTGATGACGTCGGCGGTGTGGTTGACGATGACGTCGAGGTAGACCTTGATCCCGCGCTGGTGGGCGAGCCGCACCAGCCGCTTCAGGTCGTCCCTCGTCCCGAAGTGCGGGTCGACCTGGGTGAAGTCGGTGATCCAGTAGCCGTGGTAGCCGGCCGAGACGTCGGACCCGGTGCCCTGCACGGGACGGTTCTTGAAGATCGGGGCGAGCCAGATGGCCGTCGTGCCCAGCCCCTGGATGTAGTCGAGCCTGTCCGTGACGCCCTTGAGGTCGCCGCCGTGGTAGAAGCCCTTGTCCTTCGGGTCCAGCCCGGTGGAGAGCCGGTCCCCGGTGAGGCCGCCGGCGTCGTTGCGCGGGTCGCCGTTGGCGAACCGGTCCGGCAGGACGAAGTAGAACTGCTCGGCACGGGCCTGGTTGCTGCCGGCCTCCAGCAGCGCCTCCGCCGGGGGCTCGGCACGCCACTGGGTGGCGCCGGCCGCGGCGAGCGGGCCGGTGCCGTCCGTGCCGTCGGTGGCGTCGGCGCCGAGCTGGTGTACGGCGACCGGGGTGCCCACGAGGGTGAGGGTGAGCAGGGAGACGAGGGCGAGCAGGGCCTTGCGCGGTATCGGCGGGGGTTTCATCGACGGCCTTCCTCTGGTCGCTGATTGGCCCGCACGCTAGCCCTTGCCGAAACATTCTGCAATACCTTGCAAACAGAGTCGCAACAAAGCAGTTCGCTTGCAAAAGCAGGGCCCGGCGCGAACGCGCCGGGCCCTGGGAAACCTCGGTGACCTACAGCCCGTGGCAGGCGACGCCGTCGACGGTGCAGCTTGCCGGGCGGCTGTCCGCGTGCTGGACGTAGAACCGCAGCGCCACCGACGCTCCCCCGGCCAGATCCTGGCCGCTGCGGTAGGTGAAGCCGTCGTCGGTCCGGGTGGCCGTCCCCTGTGGCGCGCCCTCGATCCACGCGCTGCCCAGCCGACCGCCCGGGAAGGCGAGCCGGGCCGTCCACGCCCGGCCGTCCCGGGAGGTGTTGCTGACCAGCACCTCGCCGACGAACCCGCCGTGGGACTCGTCCAGCACCCGGTAGCGCCCGCTCACCGGCGACGCGGTCGGCGGCAGCAGCAGCACCTTGCCCTCGTCTCCGCCAGGGTCCGGGGACGGCGTACGGCTCGAACGCGCCGGCGCGGGCGCGCCCGGGGTGGACCGGCCGGTGACGCGGCCGGACGGCGTGGGCGACGCCCGCCGCGACGGCGACGCGGCCGTGGCCGGGACGCTCGGCGCGGGCCACGCGTCGGGCAGGGCGAGGGTCGGCTCGGGCGGGCCGGGCTGCGCGTCGAACGCGGGACCGCGACCCCGGTAGGCGCCGAGCGCGATGACCAACAGCACCACCATCACCCCGGCGCCGACGGACACCACGATCCAGGGCGAGGACGCGATGACGGCCGTGCCGTAGGACCTGCTCGATGGTCGGCGCATGCCGGACATGCCCTCCTCCCGCGGTCGCCCGGAAAAGCGTAGCGGTCGCTGGCAAGGAGGTGGGAGCCAAAACGTGCCCGCCGGACGCGACGGTCAGGCGGCGCGCAGAACCGTGCAGATGACCGGGCCGTCGTCGGTGGCGCGCAGCAGGTAGCGGTAACGCTCGCCGGGCACCGCTCGACCCTGGCTGTCCAGGAACTCCCACTCGACGGCCACCATCGTCAGCAGTGCCGACATCGGCTGCACGTCCTCGATGGCCGCGTGCGCGGCGACCAGCTCGCGCTCCTGGTAGTCGGGGGCGGCGCCCACGAAGGACAGTGCCACCGCCGCCGGGGAGGTGAACGAGAAGCTGTACGTGTCGGCGACCACCAGCCCCGGCAGCGCGTAACAGCCGGCGATGGCGGGCAGGTCGCCGGTGGTCAGCGCCACGCCGTACCGGTCGAAGAAGTCGGTCAGCGTGTCGAGATCGGTGGAGGCTCTCACAGGGACAGCATTTGCCTGCCGGCCGCCGGGCCAAACCTCAGCGCGGCGGGATGCGCACCTCGATCTCGGCGCCGAGCCGGGCGTCGCCGGCCAGGCCGAGGTCGTCGCCGCTCCAGAACCGGCCCGGGTCGTACCAGTTCGGACGCCGCCCGGCGGGGAGCAGCCCCATCGCCTCGTAGGTCACCGCGACGACCTCCGCGCAGTACGCCGTCTCCAGCGCGCGGTCGCGCACCGACGCCCCGGAGCGGTCCCGGCCCCGCCCCGGCAGCGCCGGGACCCGCATCGCCGGCACCCGACCGCGCACCCAGCGCCAGGCGAGCTGGGCGGTGGAGGGGAACGGCGTGCCGTCGAGCCGGGCGACGGTGCGCAGCACCGCGTTCTCCATCTCCGCGTCGGCCGGCGGGTCGAGCTGGCGCAGCCAGGCGCGCTGGCCGTACCGGTTGGCCCAGACGCAGACCGCGTCCCGCAGGTCGTGCAACTGCACGCCGCGCTGGTGGGTGCCGGACCACATGTCGGGCAGCGACCTGCCCAGCTCCGCGTGCCACATCAGAGGCGGCATGTCGTCCAGCACCACCGCCATGCCGACGTGGTTGACCGGGCTGTTGGTGGTCAACTGGATGGCCCGGTCCGGCACGCTGCGGCCCCGGAACACCCACACGTCGCCGGTGCGGGTCAGCTCCGCTGCCTCGTCCAGGCTGATGCTCATGGGGGTCTACCCTAGGCCGATGCGGCAACGGATGCGGTGGTGGAAGGTGCTCGGGCTCGCGGGTCTCGCCGGCGTCGCGGCGTCCGGCGTGGTGATCGCGCGGGCGGAACGGCGGCGTCGGGCGTACACCCCGGAGGAGATCCGGGCCCGGCTGCGCGACCGGCACGCGGAGGCGGCGGCGCCCGCCGACGACGCGCGCTGACGACCGGCGGGCATCAGCTCTCGTCGTGGTGGTTGCGGTCCCAGCGGCCGCCGACCGGCGGGGTGTCGAGCCGCACCGGCCCGACCGCGTTGCCGGCGAAGTCGTTGTCCTCGATCCGGCAGGACACGCAGCTGCCGTCGGGCGTGATCCAGAGCGCGTGGGTCTGGGTCTGCTCGTCGCGGTGGTCCCAGACGCGGTTGCCCCGCACCGTCGCGGAGTCGACCGCCGCGTTGACGGTGATGCCGGCCCGGACCGGCGGCGCGGCCGGCAGCTCGTAGGACGCGCCGGGCGGCGGCGTGTCCTCGTTCCACCCGGTCGGCGAGTCCGCCCGCACCTCGGCGAGGGTCAGGCCGGTGTCGGTGTTGGACACCACGACGGCTGTCCGTGACCCGACCCGCACCACCTTGCCCCGGTGTCCGTCGCGCGGCCAGTGCGCCGTCTGGTCGGTCACGGACCGGTCGTGGTAGCGCACCGACTCGCCCCCGCCGGCCGCGGCCGGGGCGCACCGCCGACCGTTGCTGCGGATGCGGTTGTTCACCACCACCGCGTCGGTCATCGGCCGGTCGATCCGGATCGCGTCCAGGCCGTTGTCCCAGAACTCGTTGCTGTCGACGACCACGTCCGCCGCCGCGCCCCGGTAGCCGTGCCCGAGGTCGTGCTCGTGGTGGCCGTACCCTCCGTTGGCGCTGATCCGGTTTCCACGGATCGTGTACGGGCCCGGCGTGTTGCCGATGCTGACCCCGTCGCGGACGTTGCGGTCGATGACGCAGTCGGTGAGGATCCCGCCGCGGCCCGCGACCCCCGCCGTGCCGTTGGCGGAGACGTCGAAGCCGGCCTCCAGGTTGCCGGTGAGGGTGCAGGCGGAGACGATCAGGCCGTCGGCGCCCCAGTCGGAGATGCCGAAGCGGTTGGCCTGGCTGTGGCAGCCGATGATGCGGTAGCCGCGCGGCGGCGTCCAGTGGTCCTTCTGCAGTTCGAGGAAGATCCCGTTGGTGCCGTTGCCGACGGTCGTGCAGTTGGCGATGGTGAGCCGCTCCACCTCGCCCCACCCGCCGATGCCGACGCCGATGCCGGCCCCGCCCATCTCCTCGCCGTTGTCCAGGCGACCGCAGCCGATCACGACCACCCCGTCGATGAGGCTGTCCTGGAGGAAGTCGCAGCCGAGGCCGGTCGCCCCGGTGTGGTGGATGTAGAGGTTGCGGAAGACGCCGCGCACGACGTACTGGAGGCCGAGCCCCTTGGCGAGGTAGCTGTACTCGACCATCGCCACCCCGGAGCCGTCGATCTCGAAGTCGGCGAAGGTGCAGTCGGCGATGTGCCGGTCGCGGCTCGCGCCGTGCTGCACGGTGGTCCAGAAGGCCAGCGGCGTCGGCTCGGCCCGGTTCCCCTCGTTGCTCAGCAGGAACCGGGTCGCTCCGGGGCCCGCGCCGATCAGCGACACGCCGCTGCGCCACACCGTGCCCGCGTCCCGGATCGAGTAGATCCCCGGCGGGCAGTAGATCACCCGGGCCCGCCCGTCGGCGGCGTACCCCTCGCCGAGGCGGTCCACCAGGGCGGACAGCGCCGGCTGGTCGTTCGTCACGCCGTCGCCGCGCAGCCCGTACTCGCGCGCGTCGCACCACAGCGGCGCCCCGGCGACCGGGGTGAGTCGCTGCGGGACGGCGGTGGACAGGCTCCGGCGCGACATCGACCCCTCCTCCTCGGCGTGCGGCGGGTGCACTCCGAGCAGGCCGCTTTCCCGGCGGCTACGGGCGGAAACGCGTCACCGGTTCACCCGTTCACCGGGGGCGAGGGGCGGCCTGCTCCGCGCCACCGCTGGGCACCGCGCCGCTGCGGCGCACCGCCTCCGCCACCGCCTCCGGCGTACGGCCCACGAGCGCGCTCCCGTCGTCGAGCAGCAGCAGGGGCCGCTGGATCAGCTCCGGGGCGGTGACCATCGCGTCGATCCAGCGCGGCTCGGCCGCCTCGTCCCGCGGCCAGTCGGCCATGCCCAGGGCGACCGCGGCGGGCTCCTGCGTCCGGCAGACGTCCCAGGGGCGCGCGCCGAGCCGGCGCAGCACCTCGGTCAACTCCGCGACGCTCGGCGGCCGGTCCAGGTACGGGCGCACCCCGTAACCCACACCGGCCTCGTCCAGGGCGGACCGGGCGGCGGCGCACTTCGAGCAGGACGGGTTGTTCCAGATCTCCATGCCGTCATGGTCGCAGCAGTCCCGCCCCCGGGCCGCGGCGGCCACGGCGAGTCGGGCCTCCGCCGGTGAGCGGGCTCGGCGGGTGCTCGTCACGGGCTGGTCCGCGTCGGGGTTGGCCGGCGAGGTCGCGGACGAGTCAGGTCGACAACGTCCATGCGGACGGTCACCCGACGCGCCTCGCTGACCGGATCGGGGCCGGAGGCCGGACGACGTCCAGACGATCAGCTCGGGTACCGCTGCCGGTCCCTGTCGAGCTGCCCGCCCAGATGGGGCAGGCGTGCCGTCGCGGGCGGGCGCAGGGTTGCGCCTCGTCAACCGTGCCACCGGCTGCGGCTGAGGGCCTGCCTGGGGTGGGTGTCCGGTTCGGCGAGGGCACGTGGGTACGGTCTTGGGCGTGGTGTCCGGTTGGTGGTGGATTGCGGTGGCGGGCGCCACCACCCGGGCGGGCATGGGCCGGGGGCCCGGGGCGTTGTAACCGTCGTGAGCGCGTGACCCCCGAGCCGATTCCACGGGCCGGGGCGACGGCCGGAATGCCGGCCGGACCCACGTCGTTACATCCCCCGGGACCCCCGTACACCGGGCGCGTACCCCCCTTCTGGCGTGACCTTTCCTCACCCGCGGCGCACCCGCCCCCCTTTCTGGTGTGTGCCGCGTACCCCCGATCGAAAGGTGCTTCATCATGCGTACCGATCTGATCCGTAAGGCTGCCCTGACCGCTGCCGGCCTCGCCTTCACCGGCGGCGCCATCGCCGGCCCCGTCACCGCCGCCCACGCCGCCCCCACCACCGACACCAAGCCCGCCGCCGCCACCCAGGACCGCAAGAACGGCGAGAAGGAACTCGGCGTGCGCTACGAGGCCCAGCCGAACTTCTACTACTGCGGCCCCGCCGCCACCCGCAACGCCCTGAGCGTGCAGGGCAAGGACATCAACGTCGACGCCATGGCCAAGCAGATGGGCACCACCGAGGCCGGCACCGACTCCATCAACGACATCACCCCCGTCCTGAACAAGGAAACCGGCAAGAACGCCTACCGCAGCGTCGAGATCGCCACCCCCAACGCCGACGACAAGCAGACCGACACCCTGCGCACCGACGTGCGCAAGGCCGTCGACGACGGCCGCGCCGTGGTCGCCAACATCGCCGGCACCGCCACCGACACCGACGGCGGCGTCCACTCCTTCGAGGGCGGCCACTACATCAGCGTCGTCGGCTACCGCGACAACGGCGACACCGTCAAGATCGCCGACTCCGCCAACCCGGCCCAGGCCTCCTACTGGATCACCACCGAGGCCCTCGCCGACTGGATCGCCACCCGCGGCTACGCCGCCTGATCCACACACCACCAACGACAAGGGCCGGCCCCGAACGGGGCCGGCCCTTTCGTCATGCCGGGAGGCGCGCGACGGGGACCGGTGGGCCGTCACCGACGAGGCGGAACGACGACTCGCCCACCGGCTCCACGAGGCCGTCCCGCACCAGCCCGGTGAGCGCCCGGGCCCGCTGCACGTCGTCGGCCCACACCTGGTCGAGACGCTGGTGCGGCACCGGGCCGGTCGCCTCCCGGAGCACGCCGAGCAGCAGCCCGCGCACCTGGCGGTCCGTGCCGGCGTACCGCTGGGGGCGTCGGCTCGGGCCGGCGGGGGCCTCCTGGCCGGACGCCCGCCAGGCGCAGACCGCCTCGACGGGGCAGCTTCCGCAGCGGGGTGCGCGGGCGGTGCAGATCACCGCGCCCAGCTCCATGAAGGCCGCGCTGGCCAGCGCGGCGGCGGCCGGCTCGACGGGAAGCAGTTCCTCGGTGGCCACCAGATCGGCCGGGCGGGTGGCCGGGCCGGCGTCCGGCTCGCCGGCGATCGCCCGGCAGACCACCCGCCGTACGTTGGTGTCGACCACCGGGTGCCGCTGACCGTACGCGAACGCGGCCACCGCCCGGGCCGTGTACGTCCCGACGCCCGGCAGGGCCAGCAACTGGTCCAGCCGGTCCGGGACCTGACCGCCATGCCGCTCGACGATCGCGACGGCGCACTCCCGCAGCCGTACCGCCCGGCGGGGGTAGCCGAGCCGTCCCCACATCCGGATCGCCTCCGCCGGGCTGTCCGCCGCGAGCGCGGCCGGGTCGGGCCAGCGGTCCAGCCACGCCGCCCAGGCGGGCAGCACCCGCACGACGGGCGTCTGCTGCAGCATGACCTCGCTGACCAGGATCGCCCACGGGGTGACGTCGGGCTTCCGCCACGGCAGGTCGCGGGCGTTCTCCTCGTACCACCGGCTGACCAGGGTGGCGAAAGTGGGCTCAGACATCGCGCCGCCGATGATGTCACGCGGCTCGCCGCCGACGCGGCGCGGGCGGCGGGGCTCGCGGCTCGCCGTGCCGTCCCGCTGGCTGGGCGACCTGGGCGGGGCGCTGCGGCGGCGCCCGGCGGATCGGGCAGAATGCCCGGATGAACGAGCTCGCGATCACCGTCATCGGCCGGGACCGGCCGGGCATCGTGGCCGACGTCGCCGAGGTGCTCGCCCGGCTCGGCGCGAACCTCACCGACAGCACGATGACCCGGCTGCGGGGGCACTTCGCGATGACCCTGGTCTGCGTGGGCCCGGCCGCCGCCGACGTCGAGGCCGCGCTCGCGCCGCTCTCCGCCGACGGCCAGCTGCTGGCGACCGTACGCGAGGTCACCCCCGACGGCGAGACGGCTCCGGCCGGCGAGCCGTACGTGATGGCGGTGCACGGCGCGGACCGGATGGGCATCGTCGCGGCGATGACCCGCGTGCTCGCCGACGCCGGCGGCAACGTCACCGACCTGAGCACCCGGCTGACCGGGTCGCTCTACGTGGTGGTCGCCGAGGTGGACCTGCCACCCGGCACGGCCGACGAGGTGGCCGGCCGGCTCGCGTCGACCGCCGCCGACCTGGGTGTCGGGGTGACCCTCCGCCCGGCCGACCCGGATCTGCTGTGACCGGCGACGAGCGCGCCCCGGAGAGCGAGGCGTACGCCGGCCTCGGCGGCTGGACCCCGGAGTCCCTGGACGCGCCGGGGGAGGTGCGGCCGGTGGTGTCCGCCCCCGACCAGGTGCTCAGCCGGCACGGCGGCGAGGTCGACCCGACGGCCGAGGAGACCGTACGCCTGGCGGCCGACCTGGTCGCCACCATGCGGGTGTCGCCGGGCTGCGTCGGGCTGGCCGCCCCGCAGATCGGCGTGGGCGCGCAGGTCTTCGCGGTCGACGTGACCGGCCATCCGAAGGCGGTCACCGTGCACGGCACCTTCGTGCTGTGCAACGCCCGGGTCGTCGAGGCGAGCCGGTGGAAGGTGGCCCGGGAGGGGTGCATGTCGGTGCCCGACCTCACCGGCGACGTCAAGCGGGCCAGCCGGCTGGTGGTGGAGGGCGTGCTGCCCGGCAGCGGCAAGCCCGTACGGCTGGTGACCGACGGGTTCGAGGCGCGGGCCCTGCAGCACGAGATCGACCACTGCGCGGGGCTGCTCTTCCTGGACCGGGTCGCCGGCGCCCACGCCATCTACCAGCGCAAGGTGTATCTCTGACCCGCGACCCTGCGTCGCCGGCGGAACACCGTCGGCAGACATGATCGTCGCATGTGGAGGGTGGGAACGGTGAGCTGCGGACACCTCGGCGCGTCGCGCCGGGCTGCCGAGCCCCGCGCCGCTACGGTGGGGGCATCATGCGTCTGACGGTCGGCCCCCTGCCACCCGCCGTTTACTGGCGGCGTCGCGCCGTCGTGCTCGGAGCGGGGCTTCTCTTCCTGATTGTCCTGCTCTATTCGTGCACCGGTTCGGACCGGAAGGCCGACGACAGCGGCGACGCGCAGCCCGCGTCGGGCACGACGTCGCCCGGTTCGACACCGGGACCCACCGGCCCGGTGCTGAGCCCGCAGACCGGCGGGCCCTCGCCGGGCGCGTCGGGCGACCCGGGCGCCGCCGACCCGTCGGGCGGCCCGACCACCACCGACACGCCGCCGGCGGCGCCGGTCGTGCCGGCCGCCGACGACGGTGTCTGCACGGACGCCGAGATCACCGTGACGCCGGTGGCCCTGCCCGCGTCGGTGGTCCGCGGGGCCGTGGTGGACCTCCAGCTGAAGGTGAAGAACCGGTCCGAGCGGACGTGCAGCCGCGACGTCGGCGCCGACGAGCAGGAGCTGTTCATCAAGTCGGGGGCCGAGAAGATCTGGTCGTCCGACACCTGCGGCACCGGCAAGGGCTCCGACCCGCAGTCCTTCACGCCGGGCTTCGAGCGCTCCTACCAGGTGGGCTGGAACGGCCGCGACAGCAGCAAGTGCGCCAACGGGGTGGCGGCGGGCCCGAACCCGCCGGCCGGGACGTACCAGGTCTTCGCCCGGGTGGGCACCAAGCTCAGCGAGCCGGTGAAGCTCACCATCACCGACGGCTGAGCGGCCCCGAGCCGCCCGAGCCGGCCCGGGTCAGACGTAGCGCTCCAGGATCGACGCCTCGGCGAGCCGGGACAGCCCCTCCCGGACGCCGCGGGCGCGGGCGTCGCCGACCCCCTCGACGGCCTGGAGGTCCTCCACCGTGGCGCCGAGCAGGCGCTGGAGGCTGCCGAAGTGCACGACGAGGCGGTCGACCACGGCCACCGGCAGCCGGGGCACCTTGGCGAGCAGCCGGAAGCCGCGCGGGCTGACCGCCGCGTCCAGCGCGTCGGAGGCGGCCGGGTAGCCGATCGCCTTGGCGACGGAGACCAGGTCGATCAGCTCGGTCGCGCCGAGCAGGTCCAGCTCGACCAGCGCCTCGTCGAGGGTGCGGGACTTCCGGCCGGCCGGGAGGTAGTCCCGGATGACCAGGGTGCGGTCGGCGTCGACGCCGGCCATCAGCTCGTCGAGTTGGAGGGCCAGCAGGCGGCCGTCGGTGCCCAGCTCCACCACGTAGCCCGCGATCTCGTCGGCGATCCGGCGGACCATCTCCAGCCGCTGCACCACCGCGACCGCGTCCCGTACGGTGACCAGGTCCTCGATCTCCAACGCGGAGAGGGTGCCGGAGACCTCGTCCAGCCGGAGCTTGTAGCGCTCCAGCGTGGCGAGCGCCTGGTTGGCGCGGGACAGGATCGCCGCCGAGTCGTCCAGCACGTGCCGCTGGCCGTTCACGTAGAGGCTGATGATCCGCATGGACTGGCTCACCGAGATCACCGGGTAGCCGGTCTGCCGGGCGACCCGCTCGGCGGTGCGGTGCCGGGTGCCGGACTCCTCGGTGGGGATGCTCGGGTCGGGCATCAGATGCACGGCCGCCCGGACGATGCGGGTGCCGTCGCTGGAGAGCACGACCGCGCCGTCCATCTTGCACAGCTCGCGGACGCGGGTGGCGGAGAACTCGACGTCGAGCGGGAACCCGCCGGTGCAGAGCCCCTCGACGACCTTGTCGTAGCCGAGGACGATCAGCGCGCCCGTGCGGCCGCGCAGGATCCGCTCGAGGCCGTCGCGCAGCGCCGTGCCCGGGGCCATCAGTGCCAGGTTGGCCCGCAGCGGGTCGCCGGCACCCCCGGCGCCGCCGGTCACGCTCACGCTGATCGGGCGGGCGGGCGAGCCCACGGCGCCGGTGCGGGCGTGGGGCGTCGCGCCGGCAGGCTTGGTGGTATCGCGGTCGATCGGCACGGGCACAGTCTACGGACTGCCCTGCGGTGGGTGCTGTCGTGGTTACTGTGATGTGTCGCGATGCCCCAGGTCGCCCGGACCGGGAGCCGGCGGCCCGGCTGTCCGGTATCGCCCCGGCGGTCCCGTCGCCCGGCCATCGCCGCTCACTCCGCCGACGCACGGGCGACGGCCTGGAGCGCCGAGCGCACGTCGGTGACCTCGAGCACGCGCATGCCCCCGGGGGTCACGCCGGTGCTCTCGGGCCCGCACCCGGTCGGCACCAGCGCGAGCCGGAACCCGAGCCGCGCCGCCTCGGCCAGCCGGCGCGGCACCGCGCCGACCCGGCGCACCTCGCCGGTGAGCCCGACCTCGCCGATCGCCACCAGGTGGGGCGCGATGGCGAGGTTGAGCCCGCCCGAGGCGACGGCCAGGGCGACCGCCAGGTCGGCCGCCGGCTCCACCACCCGGATGCCGCCGACGGTGGCCGCGAAGACCTCCCGGTCGTGCAGGGTCAGCCGCTCGGTGCGGCGCTGGAGCACGGCCAGCACCATCGCGAGCCGGGCCGAGTCGAGCCCGGAGACGGTGCGCCGGGGCGACCCGGCCACCGTCGCGCCGATCAGGGCCTGCACCTCGGTGACCAACGCCCGGCGGCCCTCCATCGCCACCGTGACACAGGTGCCCGGGACCGGCTCCGCGTAGCGGGTCAGGAACAGCCCGGACGGGTCGGCCAGGCTGCTGATGCCGCCCTCGTGCATCTCGAAGCAGCCCACCTCGTCGGCGGCGCCGAAGCGGTTCTTCACGCCGCGCACCATGCGCAGGGAGGAGTGCTTGTCGCCCTCGAAGTGCAGCACCACGTCGACCAGGTGCTCCAGCACCCGGGGGCCGGCGACCTGGCCGTCCTTGGTGACGTGGCCGACCAGCACGGTGGCGATGCCGCGCTCCTTGGCGACCGCGACCAGCGCGGCGGTGACCGCCCGCACCTGGGTCACCCCGCCCGACACGCCCTCGGCGCCGGTGGTGGAGATGGTCTGCACCGAGTCGAGCACCAGCAGGCCCGGCTTGACCGCGTCGAGGTGGCCGAGCACCGCGGCGAGGTCGCTCTCGGCGGCGAGGTAGAGCTGGTCGTGCAGGGTGCCCATCCGCTCGGCGCGCAGCCGGACCTGGCTGACCGACTCCTCGCCGCTGACCACCAGCGACGGGCTGCCGGCCCCGGCGGCCCACTGCTGGGCGACGTCGAGCAGCAGGGTGGACTTGCCGACGCCCGGCTCGCCGGCGAGCAGCACCACCGCGCCGGGGACCAGGCCGCCGCCGAGCACCCGGTCGAGCTCGCTGACCCCGGTGGGCCGGGCCCGCGCCGGGGCGGCGCTGATGGTGGCGATCGGCCGGGCCGGCTCGGCCGGCATCCGCGAGCTGACCACCTTGCCGGAGACGGTCGGGCCGGTGACGGTGCACTCGACCACCGAGCCCCACTCGCCGCACTCGGGGCAGCGCCCGACCCACTTGGGCGGCTGGTGCCCGCAGGCGTCGCACTCGTAGGCCGGTCGGGGCTCGCGGCTGGACGCCCGGCCGCGCCCGCCGGCGGCGCGCGGGGACGTCGATCGGGAGGTGGTCACATGGGGACGTTAGTCCCCGCGTACGACGAAGACACCGCCGGCGTGGCGGTCACCACGCCGACGGTGTCGTCGGAAACAGCGGGCGGAGGGTCAGTGGCCGCCGCCCTCGTTCTCGTCGTAGCCGCCCAGGCGCTCGACGATCTGCGACGGGGGCGCGGCCGGGGTGAGCGGCACGGCGACCGGCGCCGGGCCGGTGACCGTGTCGCCGTTGCCGAAGTCGAAGGTCAGGATGACGTTCTGCCCGGAGCGCAGCGCCTCGTTCAGGCCGATGAGCTGGAGGACGCGGTCGGCCTCGGTGTTGAGCTGCACGTAGCTCAGCGGCGGGATCTCGATCCGGGCCGGCTCGCCGGCGGGCGCGGCCGGGCTCTCCGGGGCCGACGGGCTCTCCGGGGCGCCGGGGCTGACCGACTCCGACGGGCTCTCCGAGGCGCCCGGGCTGGCCGACTCCGACTCCGACGGGGTGGGCGACGGGGACTCGGACGGCGACGCCGACGGGCTGGCCGCGGCCCCCTTACCGGTGATCACGACCTCGCGGGCGCTGTCGGTGGTCACGGTCACGGTGACCGGTTTCTTCGAGTCGTTGTAGATCACGGCGTTGAGGACGGCGTTGGCGCCCGCCTTGTAGCCCTCGACGCCCGGGAACTCGACCAGCAGGCCACGGACCGCGTAGGAACCCTCGCCGGCCGGCAGGGTGACATTCAGGTTGACGCCCTGGACCGACGGCTCCTTGTTGGCGGTCTCGGCGATCTGGCCGGCGCCGCAGCCGGACAGCAGCAGCCCGGTCGCCGCGGCCAGCCCGGACAGCAGCAGGGCCGCCCGCCGGGAACCCCTGATCGAGCGCGTCACGTCGGTCCTCCTCGTCACGATCCCACCCGGTGCTCACGCCGGGCACGGTGGCCATGCCCGCGCAGACCGCGCTCCAGGGTAGTTGGGCCTGATCCGCCCCCGCACGCCGACCCGGGAATGCCACTCCCCGGGGCGGACCTCAGACCAGCCGGCCGCTCGTGACCAGCAGGACGACGTCGATGAGGGCGATCAGCATGACGGCCCGGAACGCGGCCACGGGCCGACCTCCGGCCCGGGCGGCGCCGCGCCCGCCGTACCAGCTCAGGGGCGGCACCACGACGGCGGCGGCGACCGCGGCCACGCCGACGCCCGACGGCCGTCCGGGCGGCCCGACGACCAGCGTGGCGGTCGCCGCGAGCAGCAGGCCGGCGGCGGCGGCGCGGCTGCCGGCCGGGCCGAGCCGGTGCGGCAGCCCGCGGACCCCCGTCCGGGCGTCGTCGGCCAGGTCGGGCAGGACGTTGGCGAAGTGTGCCCCGGCGCCCAGGCAGGCCGCGGCGGCGACCAGCCAGACCGGCGGGGCCGGCGCCCCGGGCAGCGCCAGCACGACGAAGGCGGGCAGCGACCCGAACGACACCGCGTAGGGCAGCACCGACACCGGGGTCGACTTCAGCGGCCAGTCGTAGAGCAGCGCGGAGACCAGCCCGACGGTGGCACAGAGCGCGGCGGCCGGGCCCGTGGCCAGCGCCAGCGCCGGGGTGGCGAGCGCGGCCACCGCAGCGGCCACGGCCGTGGTGCGCCGGCCCACCGCGCCGGTGGCGACCGGTTTGTCGGTACGCCCCACCGTGGCGTCCCGGTCCGCGTCGAGCGCGTCGTTGGCCCAGCCGACGGCGAGCTGGCTGGCCGCCACGGTCAGCGCCACGGCCAGGACGCCGGCCGGCCGGTGCCCGGTGCCCCAGGCGAGCAGCCCGGCCACGGTGGTGACCGCCGCGGCCGGCTCCGGGTGGCTCGCCCTGACCAGCCCTAGCACCGTTGACGACATGAGGAAAGTCTGGTCGTTACCGGGCAGTCGTGCCACGCTCGGTCCATGCGAGACGCGGGCCGCACCCTGCCGCGCAACGATCCGCGCCAGTACGACGACCTGGCCGGCGAGTGGTGGCGTCCGGACGGCGCGTTCGCGATGCTGCACTGGTTGGCCGAGGCGCGCGCCGCACTCGTGCCGCCGGCGACCCGCCCCGACGCCCTCCTGGTCGACCTCGGCTGCGGCGCCGGGCTGCTCGCCCCGCACCTGGCCGGCAAGGGCTACCGGCACGTCGGCGTCGACCTCACCCGGTCGGCCCTGGCGCAGGCCGCCGCGCACGGGGTGACCGCCGTCAACGGCGACGTCACCGCCGTCCCGCTGGCCGACGGCTGCGCCGACGTGGTCGCCGCGGGCGAGATCCTGGAGCACGTGCCGGACTGGCGGCGCGCGGTGGCCGAGGCGTGCCGGCTGCTCCGCCCCGGTGGTCTGCTCGTGCTGGACACGCTGAACGACACGGCGCTGAGCCGGCTGCTGGCCGTCCGGATCGCCGAGCGGCTGCCGACCGTGCCGAGGGGCATCCACGACCCACGGTTGTTCGTGGACGCCCGGGCGCTCGTCGCCGAGTGCGCCCGGCACGGCGTCCGGCTACGGCTGCGGGGGATCCGGCCGGGCGTGCCCGGGCTGCTCGGCTGGCTGGCCCGCCGGCTCCGGGCCACCGGTCGTGTCCACCGTGCCGACGCCGACCGTCCGGGCGCGACCGTCACCGACCGGCCTGCCGCGCCCGCCGCCGTCCACCCGGGCGGGACTGTGGTCGGTCGTACGGGCGCGCCGGTTCCCGGCCATCCGCGGCCGGCGGTGGCCGGTGCGGCGCCCCGGATCGTGCCGACCTGGTCGACCGCCGTGCTCTACCAGGGGCGGGGCACGCGGAGCGGATAGCGGATCGGGTCCCTGGGTAGGACAGGGCCGAGGAGGGGGCTGTATGACGCTGCACGCGCTGGAGGCGGCTCGCCGCCTGGCACCGAGGCTGGCCGCCCGGGCGGCCGGGCACGACCGCGACGGCTCGTTCCCGGTCGAGGACTTCCGGGATCTGCGTGAGGCCGGGCTGTTCGGCCTGATGGTCCCCACCGAGCTGGGCGGGGCGGGCGCCACCTTCGCGGAGTACGCGGCGGTCGCCACCGAGCTGGCCCGGGGCAACGGGGCGACGGCCCTGGTGTTCAACATGCACGCCTCGGTCACCGGCGCCCTCGGCGCGGTGACCGAGGAACTGGCCGAGGCGCTCGGCGTGCCGGACGAGGCGCTGGCCGCCCGGGACCGGCTCCTCACCGCCGCCGCCCAGGGTTCCTGGTACGCGGTGGCGATGAGCGAGCGCGGCGCCGGCGCGCGGCTGTCCCAGCTCAGCACCGTCTACGAGCCGGTCGACGGCGGATACCACCTCAAGGGCAGCAAGACGTTCTGCTCGGGGGCGGGGCACGCCGACGGCTACCTGGTGGCCGCCCGCAGCGCCGCCGACCAGTCGGTGGTCTCCCAGTTCCTGGTGCCGGCCGGGGACGGGCTGACCGTCGAGCCCACCTGGGACTCGCTCGGCATGCGGGCGACCTCCTCGCACGACCTGCACCTGGACGTGACCGTGCCGGCCGACCGGCTGCTCGGCGGCGTGGAGGGCCTGGCCCTGGTGGTCGCCCAGCTCATGCCGCACTGGCTGGTGGCCAGCTACGCCGCCGTCTACGTCGGGGTGGCCCGGGCGGCGGTCGACGCGGCGGCCGAGCACCTGAACGCCCGCAACCTCGCCGGCCTGCCGGCCGTCCGGTCCCGCCTCGGCCGGGCCGACGCCGCCGTGGCGGCCGCCCACCTGGTGGTCGCGGAGGCCGCCCGGCGGGTGGACGAGGCGCCTGGGGACGCGGAGACCAACCGCTGGGTGTGGCGGGCAAAGCTGCTCGCCGGCACGACCGCCGCCGACGTGGCGGCGTCGATGCTGGAGGCGGCCGGCACCTCCGCCACCCGGCGGGGGCATCCGCTGGAGCGGCTCTACCGGGATGCCCGCTGCGGCTCGCTGCACCCGGCCACCTCGGACGTCTGCGCCGACTGGCTGGGCGTCGCCGCGTTGGGCGGCGACCCGGACCGCGACGGATCGGTCCCTCGTTGGTGAGCGTGGGAGGTCCGCCGGGGCGGCGGACGGAGCGGTCCCCGGCACGGGGGACGGCGGCGGGGCGGGCCGCCCGGCGCGCAGGGCCGGACGAGAGGTGGGCATCGTGGCCGTACCGGTGATCGCGGGGCTGGGGACGGCACACCCGCCGTCGGCGGCGCAGGACGAGTTGTGGGACGGCTTCTTCTCGAAGCACTTCTCCGGCAGCACGCGCGCGCTGGCGCAGCGGATCTTCGCCCACTCGGGGGTCACCCGCCGCCAGGCCGCGGTCAACCCGCTGCTGGAGGACGTCTCCGACTGGCCGACGGAGCGGCGGATGCGCCGCTACCAGGTCGAGGCGCTGCCGTTGGGCAAGGAGGCGGTGGGCCGGGCGCTGACGGCCGCCGGCCTCGCCGCGGGGGACGTCGGGCTCTTCGTGGTCTGCTCGTGCACCGGGTACGCCACCCCGGGGCTGGACATCCTGCTCGCCCGGGACCTGGGCATGGCCCCGGACACGCAGCGCATGTTCGTCGGCCACATGGGCTGCTACGCGGCCCTGCCCGGGCTGGGCGCGGCGAGCGACTTCGTGACCGCCCGCGGCCGGCCGGCGTTGCTGCTCTGCGCGGAGCTGACCAGCCTGCACATCCAGCCGTCCAGCGCCCGGGTGGACACCCAGCAGATCGTCTCCCACGCGCTCTTCTCGGACGCCGCGGTCGCCACCGTGGTCGTCCCCGGCGGCCGGGGGTACGCCCTGCGTGAGGTCACCTCCGTCACGGACACCTCCACCGCCGACCACATGACCTGGGACGTCACCGACACCGGCTTCCGGATGGGGCTGTCGCCGAAGGTGCCGCAGGTGCTCTCCCGGCACGTCCGGGGCCTGGTCGACGACCTGCTGGCCCGGTACGGCGCGACGCTGTCCGGGGTGGACGGATGGGCCGTGCACCCGGGCGGCCCGCGCATCCTCAACGTCGTCGAGCGGGAGCTGGCCCTGCCGCCGGAGGGGCTGGCGGCGTCCCGGGCGACGCTGGCCGAGCACGGCAACTGCTCGTCGCCGACGGTGCTGCTGATCCTCGACCGGCTGCGCCGGGCCGCGTCGCCGCCGCGGCGGGTGGTGATGTTGGCGTTCGGGCCGGGCCTGACCCTCTACGCCGCGCTCCTCGAACGGCAGGACTGACAGCGACGCCGCGGGCGCGCCGCGGTTACCCTCTGGTAATGGACGCGGAGGCGGCAGACCGGCCGGGGGCAGTGGCGGACGGCCCGCACGCCGGGGCGGTCCGGGGACCCGTGGCGGCCGGCGACCGGCTGCGCGCGGCGGTGCTGGCCGGGTCGGCCCTGACGGCCCTGGTCGCCGGGGGCTGGTGGTGGCAGACCGGCGCGCCGGCCACCGGCCCGGCGGCCGGCGCGCCGGCCCCGTCCGCGCAGAGCCGGTCCGGGTACGTGCCCGGCACCGGTGACCCCATCGTCTCGTCGAGGGTGACCGTCGACGGTGAGGGGGTCGTCTCCGTCTGGTCCCTGCCCGGCGACAGCGACGGCGGAGCCACCGTCGGGGTCGACCCGCGCACCGGTGCCGCGTTCCGGGTCGACCCGCGCACCGGTGCCGCGTTCCGGGTCGACCCGCGCACCGGTGCCGCGTTCCGGGTCGACCCGCTCACCGGTGCGGCGTTCCGGGTCGACTCCGGGGGGCGGGCCGGCGTCCGGGTCGATCCCGAGGCGCGTCGGCTCGGCCGTCTTCCGAACACGATCTGGCGGGAGCGGGCGACGCTCGGCCGGGAGAACGGCCGGGTGGTCAAACAGGCCGCCGGTGAGGCCGCCACCCGCTTCCTGCTCCAGTACCGCTGCACGGGGCCGGGTGAGCTGCTGGTCGTACTCGAGCGGATCAGGGCCGCCGTCCCCTTCCCGACGGTCGGGTGCGACGGGACGGTGGTGTCGATCGAGCTGACCGCCGCGGGCGGGCCGTTCCGGGTCTCGCTGTCGACCGCCGACGCCGAACCGCTCCGCGTGGACGCGCAGCTGGTCGGCCTGCCCTGACGCGCCGGCGCCCCGCGCGGGGCCCCCGGGTCGCCGGGCTGCCGGGGAGACGCCGGGCGCCGGATCAGGCGGCGAGGCCGGCCAGGTCGGCGCGGTAGTCCTCGGCGGAGCGCACCTCGGGCACCACCGTGACCAGCGTCCCGGCCCGGTCGACCAGCAGCGCGGCGGCGACCCCGGGGCGGGGCGGCAGGTGCAGGAACGCGCGCAGCCCGCCCGCCGGGTCGGCCAGCGGTCGTACGGTCGCCCCGGCGGGTGGCGGCGAGACGCGTACGGGCCGGTCCCCGGCGACGGTGACGACCGTGACCCCGGCGGGCGCCAGGGCGGCGGCGGTGGCCACGTCGTCCGGGCAGGTGCACCCGTCCACCAGGATGATCATCGCGGGCAGCAGCCCGCGCAACGGCACCGGTGACTGCCCCGCGTCGACCAGGTCCAGCGCCGGCAGCGGCCGTCCGGTCATCCCGGTCGGCGGGGCGTACGGCGCGGGGGTGGGCCCCGGGGCGGTCCGGCCGGAGCGGGGCCAGGTGACCGTCATCAGGCCGGCGACCGTGGCCAGCACCGCCACCAGCAGGATCAGCAGAGGCAGGGCGAGCGGGGACCGGGTGACCCGGCGGGGGCCGCCCTGACCGGCCCGCGCGCGCAGCTCGCGGCGGACCTGTTCGGCCTCGGCCGCCAGGGCGGAGGCGTCGTCCGGCACGACCACCCGGCCCCACTCCGGCGGCAGGTCGGGCAGTTCGGGGCCGTCTGCGTCGGGCTTGCCCATCGGACCCCCCAGGACGTCTCGGTGAGCGGACAGCGGCTCGACCTCCAGCGTCCCGCACGGGCCCTCGTACCGCTACACCTGGGCGCATACGCGGGCGGCGGGATACCATGGGAGGAGCGCATAGCCCTTGATCTCGACGTTCGCGTCACTCGTACCGGCCCGTCATCCACAGGTTACGGAGCGTGTTCGAATCATCGGTTTGATGGTCTGTCAAGCCGAAGAAATACCTCTCACAGGGCCCCTGAGCTGCGCCAACGGTCAGGACAGCGGTGAGACATCGGTGCCTGAGCGTGTTACCCTAGACACAGCGAAAGGGGTTTCGAACCTATGGTTTTCAGTGTCGGCGAGACCGTTGTTTACCCCCACCACGGGGCCGCACTCATCGAGGCAATCGAGACTCGGGTCATCAAGGGCGAGCCTAAGCAATACCTCGTCCTGAGGGTCGCGCAGGGTGACCTGACGGTCCGGGTGCCCGCCGAGAACGCCGAGATCGTGGGTGTGCGCGAGGTGGTCGGCGAAGAGGGCCTCGGCAAGGTCTTCGACGTGCTCCGTGCACCGCACACCGAGGAGCCGACCAACTGGTCGCGGCGTTACAAGGCGAATCTGGAGAAGCTGGCCTCGGGCAACCCGCTGAAGGTCGCCGAGGTCGTCCGCGACCTGTGGCGCCGGGAGCGGGAGCGGGGCCTTTCCGCGGGCGAGAAGCGCATGCTCGCCAAGGCCCGCGACATTCTCGTCGGCGAGGTCGCGCTGGCCGAGAAGAGCACCAAGGACGAGGCGGAGACGCTGCTCGACAAGGTGCTCACCGAGGCCTAGTCCCCACAGCATCGTCGTACCCGATTCGTAGCGAAGAAACCACCGAGGACCGCGACGTGACCGCGCAGCTCAATCCGTGCGGTGACGTCGCGGTCCTCGTGCCTGCGGCCGGTGCCGGCGTACGCCTCGGGCCCGGCCGGCCCAAAGCCCTCCGCCTGCTGGCGGGGGGAGCCGCTGCTGGTGCACGCCGTCCGCCGGCTCGCCGCCGCGCCCTCGGTGCACACCATCGTCGTGGCCGCTCCGGCCGCCGAGGTGACGGCCGTCCGCGACATGCTCGGCCCGGTCGCCCCGGTGACCGTGGTGCCCGGCGGCGCCGAGCGGCAGGCCTCCGTGGCCGCCGCCCTCGCCGCCGTGCCCGCCGGCCCGGAGATCGTCCTCGTGCACGACGCCGCCCGGGCGCTGACCCCGCCCGACCTGGTGGAGTCCGTCGCGGCGGCCGTCCGCGCCGGGCACGACGCGGTGATCCCGGTGCTTCCCGTGGTCGACACGATCAAGGAGGTCGGCGCCGGCGAGGTCGTCCTCGGCACCGTCGACCGTTCCGCCCTGCGGGCGGTGCAGACCCCGCAGGGCTTCCGCCGGGCGGTGCTGGCCGCCGCGCACGCCGCCGCCGGTGACCCGCTCACCGACGACGCCGGCCTGGTCGAGAAGCAGGGCGTCCCGGTGCTCTGCGTCCCCGGCTCGGAGTACGCGCTGAAGGTCACCCGCCCGTTCGACCTGGCGCTGGCCGAGCACCTGCTGGCCGCCGGCGGTTGACGCGTACCCTCGTCGCATGATCGTTCCTCGGGTGGCCATCGGCACCGACGTGCACGCCTTCGAGGCGGGCCGGCCGTGCTGGGTGGCCGGTCTGCTCTGGCCCGACCAGGATGGCCTGGCCGGGCACTCGGACGCGGACGTGGCCGCGCACGCCGCCTGCAACGCGCTGCTCTCCGCGGCCGGCCTCGGGGACCTGGGCGCCAACTTCGGGGTGGGGCAGCCGGAGTGGGCCGGCGCGTCGGGCGTCGCGCTGCTGGCCGAGAGCGCCCGCCGGGTGCGGGCCGCCGGCTTCGCGATCGGCAACGTGTCGGTGCAGGTGATCGGCAACCGGCCCAAGATCGGCCCGCGTCGCGAGGAGGCCCAGCGGGTGCTTTCCGAGGCGGTCGGCGCGCCGGTCACCGTCTCCGCGGCCACCACCGACGGCCTCGGCTTCCCCGGACGCGGCGAGGGCCTCACCGGCATCGCGGTGGCCCTGGTGTACGACGCTCCGGCCGCCTAGGCTCGCCGCGATGTCCAGCGACGCCACCTCCGACCGCTCCGCCTTCCACGGCTACCTCCAGCGTGCGCAGCTCCTCGCCGAGCTGGGCCGCTACGACGAGGCCGCGGCCGAGGTCTCCTACGCCGTCGCCCTGGAGCCGGCCAACGCCGGGGCGCTGACCATGCTGTCCCGGGTGCACCTCGCGGCCGGCCGACCGACGGAGGCGCGCACCGCCGCCGACGCCGCGGTCGCCGCCGCGCCGGACGCCGTGCCGGCGCTGCTCGCCCGCGCCCTCGCCCTGACCGACCTGGAGGAGTACGCCGAGGCGGCCCGCACGGCCGACCGGATCCTCGCGTTGGGGCCCGACGATGCGTACGCCCAGCGCAGCGCCGCGGCGATCCTGGCCGGCGCGCGCAACGGGCAGCCGGCGCTGAACGCGGCCTGGCGCGGGGTCGAGCTGGCTCCCGAGGAGCCGGAGGCGCACCTGGTGCTGGGGCTGGTCGCCGCCAACATGCAGCTGTTCGACCTGGCCGAGCGGGCCTACCGCGAGGCGCTGCGGCTGGACCCGCAGCTCGCCGAGGCCCGGCACGACATCGGGGTGCTCCGGCTGGAGCAGCGGCGCTGGAGCGAGGCGCTGGAACACCTGGCCGAGGCCGCCGCGATGAGCCCCGGCCGGGTCGACTCCGGCCGCACCATCTCGACGGGCCTGCGCCAGCTCGTGGTCTACGGCGCGGGCTGGACGATGATCACCGCCGTGCTGATCGCCTGCATGGCGCCGGGCAGCGCCGGGCTGTCCCGGGTCGCGGCGGCGTTCGCGGCGCTCGGCGGGGCCCTCGTGGTCTGGCGCTTCGCCGCCAAGTTGCCCGGCCTGACCCGGAGCATCCTGCCCGGCCTGCTGCGCTCCGACCGCACGCTGGCGCTGGCCGTCTACGCGGCAGCCGCCGCGCCCACGCTGATCCTGCTCTACGCCCTGGTCGGCACCCCGTGGCCGCTGGTCCTCGCCATCGCCACGGCCGCCGCCGCCGAGCTCGCCGTCCTGACGCGTACGACGGTCTAGGGGCGGCGCGCCCAGGTCCAGGCGTAGCCGTCGTCCTCGCAGGCCCCGGCGGCGTCGCAGAGGTCGAGCGGGCGGAAGGTGTCGACCATGACGGCCAGCTCGTCGAAGAAGTCGGCGCCGATCGAGCGCTCGGCGGCGCCCGGCTGGGGGCCGTGGGTGAAGCCGGACGGGTGCAGCGAGATCGAGCCCTGCTCGATGCCGGAGCCGCGCCGGGCCTCGTAGTTGCCGCCGGTGTAGAAGAGCATCTCGTCGGAGTCGACGTTGTGGTGGTTGTACGGCACCGGGATGGCGTCCGGGTGGTAGTCGACCTTGCGCGGCACGAACGAGCAGATCACGAAGTTCGGGCCCTGGAACGTCTGGTGCACGGGCGGCGGCTGGTGGATCCGGCCGGTGATCGGCTCGAAGTCGTGGATGGAGAAGGCCCACGGGTACATGTGGCCGTCCCAGCCGACCACGTCGAACGGGTGGTGGGCGTAGACGTAGCGGGTCCAACCGCGGCGGTGCCGGACCAGCACCTCCACGTCGGTCTCGTCCACCAGCAGCGGCGCGTCCGGCCCGCGCACGTCCCGCTCGCAGTACGGCGAGTGCTCCAGGAACTGGCCCCGGACGGAGAGGTAGCGCTTGGGCGGGCCGATGTGGCCGGCCGCCTCGACGGCGAGCAGCCGGACCGGCTCGTCGCCGGTGGGCACCAGCCGGTGGATGGTCGAGGTGGGGATGACCACGTAGTCGCCGGCCACCGCGTCGAGCACGCCGAACGTCGACTCGACCCGCAGGGTGCCCGACTCGACGTACAGGCAGTGGTCGCCGGTCGCGTCGCGGAACAGTGGCGACGGCCGGTCCGCCAGCACGTACGCGATCCGCACGTCGTCGTTGGCGAGCAGGTACTGCCGGCCGAGCACCGGGTCCGCGCCGGCCCCGTCGAGCTTGTGGGTGCGCAGGTGGCGGGGCTTGAGCGGCAGGTTGGGCACCCTGGTGAACGCCGGCGGGGCGAACTCCTCGGCCGCCACGATCGCGGTCGGCGCGTGCCGGTGGTAGAGCAGGGACGAGTCGGAGGAGAAGCCCTCCTGACCCATCAGCTCCTCGGCGTAGAGGCTGCCGTCGGGCTGACGGAACTGGGTGTGGCGCTTGCGTGGCACCTCGCCGACGCTGCGGTAGTACGGCATCTCGCCTCCCGGTTCGTCCCGTTCACCGATCCAACGGTGTCCGATAATCGGACGCTGTTGTCCGTTCCTTGTAGCGTCCCGTACATTCTTGTCTCGTGTCAACGCAGGTGCCCGCGCTTCTCGACGGCCTCGTCGACGACGCCGCCGTCTTCCCGCCCGGCAGCGCGCTGCTGCCCGACGCCGTCGCCGCGCACCGGCGGCACCGCGCCTCCTGGTACGCCGACCTCGTCGGCCCGCTCCTGGTCCCGGCCTCGCGGCTGCCCGAGCTGGCCGCGCTGCTCGACGCGGGGGAGGAGATCGAGGTCGGCGTCATCGGCGACGTGCCGGTCGCCCGGCTCGACGATGCGCGGGCCGGGGTCGACCCGCGCATCCGCGTCCGGCAGGTTGAGGCGGCGGTCGCGAAGCGCGGCGAGGACCCGCTGCCGGGCCTGACCGAGCTGGTCGGGCTGGCCCGGCGGGCGAACCGGGCCGACGCCCCCGCCGCCGGCGGCCTCGCCGTCTACGCCGAGGTGCCGTTGACGTTCGGGCTGATGGGGGCGCTGGACGCGCTCGCCGCGGCCCGCGCCGAGGGGCTGCCGGTCGCGGCGAAGTTCCGCACCGGCGGGCTGGCCGCCGAGCTCTTCCCGACCCCGGCCGAGCTGGCCGCGGTGATCTGCGGCTGCCGGGACCGGGGCCTGCCGTTCAAGCTGACCGCCGGGCTGCACGAGGCGGTCCGGCACCTCGACCCGGAGACCGGCTTCACCCACCACGGCTTCGCCAACGTGCTGGCCGCGACGCTGGCCGCCGCCGAGGGCGCCGGGGTGGAGCGGGTCGCCGAGCTGCTCACCGCGACCGACCCGCGCCCGCTGGTGCAGCGCGTCGAGGGCGCGCTGGCCGCCGCGCGCCCGCTGTGGGTCGGCTTCGGCTCGTGCAGCATCCTGGAACCACTGACCGATCTGATCCGGCTGGGGCTGGTGAACGGGGGCTTCGACGCATGAGCGAGCGTCAGCGAGCGAATCATCTTTGCAGGCCGGTGATGCCTCAGGGCGGCACGGAGCGCAGCGGAGGGCCGGCATGAGCTGGGTGACGGGTGCCGACGGATCGTCGTACGGGGTGGCCAACCTGCCGTACGGGGTGTTCCGCCAGGGGGAGCGCGAGCCGCGCGTCGGCGTACGCATCGCCGACTTCGTGCTCGACCTGGCCGGCGCGGAGGCGGCCGGCCTGGTGCTGGCGGCCGGCACGCTGGGCCGGCCCACCCTCAACGACTTCATGGCCCTCGGGCGCCCGCAGTGGACGGCCGTCCGGCGGCGGGTGACCGAGCTGCTCACCGACGCCGCCCACCGGCCGGCGGTGGAGCCGCTGCTGGTGCCGCTGGACGAGGTGCGGATGGTGCTGCCGTTCGAGGTGGCGGACTACGTCGACTTCTACTCCTCCGAGCACCACGCGGGCAACGTGGGGCAGATCTTCCGCCCCGGTCAACCGCCCCTGCTGCCGAACTGGAAGCACCTGCCGATCGGCTACCACGGCCGGGCCGGCACGGTGGTCGTCTCCGGCACCCCGGTCGTGCGGCCCAGCGGGCAGCGGGCCACCGCGCAGGGCCCGGTCACCGGCCCGTCCGTACGCCTCGACATCGAGGCCGAGGTCGGCTTCGTGGTCGGCGTGCCCAGCCCGCTGGGCACGCGGGTCCCCGCCGACGACTTCGCCGACCACGTGTTCGGCGTGGTGCTGGTCAACGACTGGTCGGCCCGGGACATCCAGGCCTGGGAGTACCAGCCGCTCGGCCCGTTCCTGGGCAAGTCCTTCGCCACCTCGGTGTCCGCCTGGGTGACCCCGCTGGACGCGCTCGGCGACGCCTTCGTCCCCGCGCCCGACCAGGACCCGCCGGTCGCCGACTACCTGCGCGACGTGCCGCACCTCGGGCTGGACCTGCGCCTCTCGGTGGAGTGGAACGGTGAGCGCGTCAGCGAGCCGCCGTTCGCCACCATGTACTGGACGCCGGCGCAGCAGTTGGCGCACCTGACCGTCAACGGCGCCTCGCTGCGCACCGGCGACCTCTACGCCTCGGGCACCGTCTCCGGGCCTGAGCGGGGGCAGGTCGGCTCGTTCCTGGAGCTGACGTGGGGCGGGGCCGAGCCGGTGAAGTTCGCCGGGGGCGAGACCCGCACGTTCCTGGAGGACGGCGACACGGTGAGCATCACGGCCACCGCGCCCGGCCCGGACGGCACCACCATCGCCCTGGGCGAGGTCACCGGGACGGTCGTCGCCGCGCGCTGACCTTCCACCGACGGGCCGGGCGGAGCCGCGCGAACGGCCGGCGTCACCTCCGCCAGCCCGTCCCGCCCACCTCCGCGCACGACGGACCCCGGTCGCACAGATGGTGCGACCGGCGCCCGTCCTTGCGCCGTTGATCGTCGCGGATTCCGTCGCCATGCCGCGCCGGGCCGGGCCGGACGCTCCCTTTCCGGCCCCGGTCCCGGTCGCCGGCGGGCGTCCCGACGACAGGAACAAGGTGACGACGATGAACGATCTCCCGGGCGCGGTCTGGCGTACCAGCAGCCGCTCGAACGACCAGGGCCTCTGCGTGGAGGTGGCGGACAACCTGGTCGACGTCCTCGGTGTGGTGGGCGTGCGCGACTCCAAGGACCAGGCCGGCCCCACGCTGGCGGTCAGCCCGCCGGGGTGGGCGGCCTTCGTGGGCGGGATACGGGCCGGTCAGTTCGGCCGCTGACAGGGTCCCGGCCCGGAATCGGGGTCTCCGGCGGGGAAATTCCGCTCCCGGGGGCCCCGTTCCGCGCTCACCCGGCGTACCGTCGACGACACGGGAGGTGGCATGTCGACGGTGGCGGTCACGGAGTTCGTGGAGGCGCACGACGCCGACCTCTGGCGACTGCTGACCGACCTGACCACCCGCACCCGGCGCTCCACCGGCCCGGTGGAGGTGCTCACCCCCGGCGCGTTCGGCCCGGGCACCGCCTGGCGGGAGACCCGTTCCCAGCCCGACGGCACGGCGCTGGTCGAGGAGTTCGTCGTCATCGAGGCCGAGCCGCCCCGGCGGTTGGTGCTCGGCTCGCGGGGCGCCGGGGTGGACTACCGGATCACCTGGACGCTGCGCCCGGTCGAGCGGCGTCGCCGCGGTTGCACCGCCGTCACCGTCGAGCAGGAGGCGGTACCGACCGCCCCGTACGGCCGGGTGGTCGCGCTGCTGCTCGGCGGGCTGGCCGCCCGGGCGGTCGAGCGCGCCCTGCGGCAGGATCTCGCCGACCTGGCCGCGGCGGCGGCCACCGGCACCGCCGAGGCGGCCTGAGGGCACGCGGCGACCTGACAGGGCCCTGACCGCCCCTGCTGGGTAGGGTGCCGGGCGGAGGTGCGCATGGGGTTCCCGAAGGGCCGGCGACGGATCGTGGTGGCGGTCGCGGCGCTGCTCGCCACCGCCGCCGTCGCGGCGACGGTCCACCGGGTGCTCGCCCCCGCCGAGGTCAGCACGCCCGCCCGGGGCGCGTACCCGCCGGCCGCCGCCGCGGCCGTCGGCGTGGTCGGCCGGCTCCCGGTCGCCCCGCTGATCGTGGACGGCCGGCTGAGGGTCTACGCCGCCCACCGCCAGATCTACGCCGACCGACCGGTCGACGGCCGGCACCGGACCACCCCGTACTGGTCGTACCGGCGTTGGCCGGCGGAGCTGGACGGGGTGGTGGCGAGCGGGACGACGGTGGTCAGCCGCTGGTCGGACGGGCGGCTCGTGGCGTTGGACGCGCGTACCGGCCGGGTGGCCTGGGAGGCGGCGGGGCCGGCGCCGGTCGGGGAGCGGACGGTTCGGCGCACCGGCGCGGCCACGGTCTGGGATCCCCAGGGTGTCTTCGTCGCCCGTGCCGCCGACGGCCGGCAGGTGGTGGTGACGACCGGCGCGGGCGCCCGCGGCATCGACCTGGCCGACGGCCGTGAACTCTGGCGGGCCGACGCGGATCCCGGCTGCCGGGAGGCGGTCGGCACGACGGCGTCGGGGCAGCTGATCACCGTGGACGCGTGCGCGGGTCCGGCCGTGGTGGAGTTCCGCGACGCCGCGACCGGCGTGGTCGGCGTCCGGTGGCGGCCGCCCGGGGCCGGCGACGAGCTGGTGGCGACGCCGGTGGGCTGCGGGACCGGTCGGGTCGGGTGCGCCGCCCTGCGGACCGCCGCGCCGGGGGAGGACGCGGGCCGGGGGTGGCTGGTCGGCGACGGGGAGCCGGTCCCCGCCCCCGCCCTGGACCGGCCGGACGCCGGACTCGTCGACGGGACGGCGGTGGCGGTGGTCGACGGGGTGCCGGTCGCCCGTTCGGCCCGTACCGGCGCGGAGCTGTGGCGCCGTCCCGACCTGCCGGCGGCGCGGCTGCTCGCCGTCCAGCCCGGCCGGGTGCACCTGCTGACCGAGGCGAACGACCTGGTGACGCTGGACCCGGTGACGGGGGCGCAGCGGTCCTGGTTCGCGTTGAACGCGGGTTCGGACGGGATCGGCTGGGCGCCCGGCGCGGCGTACGCGGCGGGCGGCTTCGTGGCCGTGGAGCGGCTCCGCGAGCCGGTCGACCCGACGGGGGACGGCCAGCGCTACTACCTCACCTCGGAACCGGTGATCCTCGCCGCGACGTGAAGACGCCACCAGCCCGGCTGCTCGACAAAACGGACATAAGTTACCTATAGTCCCACCTGTGCGTCTCCTGGCCGCCCTGTTGGGCGCGATCCTGATCCGGTCGCCTGAGACGTCCGGGTCGGTCCGCGGGGGGATGGCGGACCGACCCCGTCACCCCC
>NZ_JBFAVI010000069.1:0-32993 GCF_040679695.1 Micromonospora sp. NPDC052213 | reverse complement strand
CGGGCGACGGCGCTGAGCACCGGCCAGCCCTCGCGGGGCAGCTGCGGCAGGCGCTCGTCGGCCAGCGCCGCCTGGGCCGCGCGTACGGCCTCGGCGCGGTCGTCGGCCGCCAGCGCCGCCTCGATCCGCAGCTCCCGCAGCGGCAGCCGGTGGTTCGGCCACAGGTAGGGCCGGGCCAGGAAGCCGAGGGCGCGGCCCACCAGCTCGTCCGCGGCGGGGTGGCCCCGGGCCAGCCGCAGGCCGGCGCGGAGCTGGAGCCAGTGCAGCCCCGAGACGCCCGGCAGGTCGATCCGGGCGGCGTCCGCGCAGGCGGCGTCGGCCTCGTCCCAGCGGCCCAGGGCGATCAGCGCCTCGGCCTGGTTCGACAGCAGGTAGGCGCCGGTGGAGCGGCTGATGCCGACCCGCCGCGCCTCGGTCACCCCGGCGGCGGCCGCGTCGGCCGACTCGGCGTACCGGCCCAGCTCGAAGAGCACGTCGGAGAGTTGGACCAGGGCGCTCACCAGCGCCGGCGCGTTCCCGGCCGCGCGGGCCCGTTCCTCCACCCGGCGCAGCTCGGCCAGGCCGAGGTCGACCGAGGCCGAGGTGCGGCAGAGCAGCACGATCCGGGCCGGCAGCAGCTCCAGGTCCTCGCCGAGCGCCTCGGCCGCCACCGTCGCCTCGGCCGCGAGCGCGCCGGCCTGCTCGGGGTCGATCCTGATCAGGTGCGCCGCGATGTCGGCGAGGAGCCGGACCCGCTCCGGCCCGTCCGGCACCCCCGAGGCCAGCCGGTACGCCTCCCGCAGCTCCGTCGTGCCGTCGCTCTTGCCGAGCATGGCCAGCATCCGGCCGCGCCGGTCCAGCAGCCGCGCGGCGCGCAGCGGCTCGGCGTCGGTGTCCACCTCGGCCAGGGCGGCCCGGGTGAGGGTGAGCGCGCGCTGGTAGTCGCCGGCGGTGGTGGCCGCCGCGATGGTCTCCTCCAGCACCGCCAGGTGGTCCATGTCGAGCCGGTCGGCCGCGTCGGGCACCAGCTCCCACAGCTCCAGCACCCGCTCCAGCAGCCGGCTCTGCTCCGCGTACGCGTACCGCTCGGCGGCGGCGCGGGCGGCGGTGCGGGCGGTCACCAGGGCGCGGGGGTGGTCGTGGGCGGCGTACCAGTGGTGGGCGATCTCGGCCGGGGCGCGACCGGCGACGACCAGGTGCGGCTGCGCCTCGATGGCCGCCGCGAAGCGGGCGTGCAGCCGGGCGTGCTCACCGGGCAGCAGCTCGTCGTGCACCGCCTCGCGGACCAGGGCGTGCCGGAACTCGTAGTCGCCCTCCGGGTCGGCCACGACGAGCTGGGCGGCGACGGCGGCGCGCAGCGCGTCCTCCAGCTCGGGCTCGGGCAGCCCGGCCACCTCGGCGATGAGCTGATGGGCGAAGCGGGTGCCGCCGGCCGCCGCGATGCGCAGCACCCGCTGGGCCGGGTCGGGCAGCCGGTCCACCCGGGCCAGCAGCAGGTCGCGCAGCGTCTCGGGCAGCGCGGCGCAGCCGACCGGGCCGCCGGCCGCGGCCAGCTCCTCGATGAAGAACGGGTTGCCCTGGGTGCGGTCGTAGATGTGGTCGACCGCCCGGGCGAGCGGCTCGGCGCCGAGCAGGTCGGCCAGGATCGCGCCGGTGCCGTCCCGGTCGAGGCGGCCCAGCTCGAGCCGCTCGACGCCGCGGGCCCGGTCCAGCTCGGCGAGGAAGGGCCGCAGCGGGTGCCCGCGGTGCAGCTCGTCGGTGCGGTAGGTGCAGACCAACAGCAGCCGGGCGGTGCGGGCGGCCCGCACCAGGAAGGCGATGAGGTCGCGGGTGGACCGGTCGGCCCAGTGCAGGTCCTCGATCACCAGCACCAGGGGCTGCCCGGCGGCGAGCCGCTCGAACAGCTCGGCGACCAGGTCGAACAGGTAGCCGCGCGGGGCATCCGAGACCGGCGCCGGGGCGGGCGCGGCGACACCGACCGGCCCCCGGGCCAGCTCCGGCAGGAGGCGGGCGAACTCCGCCTCGTACCCGTCGAAGACGCCGGGGCCGTCGCGGCGCAGCACCGCGCGCAGCGCCGCCGCGAACGGCGCGAAGGGCAGCCCGGCCTCGCCGAGTTCGAGGCACTGGCCGACCAGCAGGCGGGCCCCGGCGTCGGTGGCCGACCGGCCGAACTCCTCCGCCAGCCGGGTCTTGCCCACCCCCGCCTCGCCGCCGACCAGCACGGTGGTCGGCTCGCCGGCGCGGGCCCGGGCGAGGGCGTCGCGCAGGGCCGCGAGTTCTGACTGTCGGCCCACGAGGACGGTGCTGGCGGCGCGTGCGGTCACGGCACCGAGCATGCCACGCCCCTCGCCGCCCTCGGTTCCGCTGACCGGCCGGCCGGCGACCGACGGCCCATCCGTCGCCGGGGCGGGCTGCCCGCCGGACGGCGGAGCGGGCCCGCCGGACGGCGCGGGCTCCGGCGGGGCGTCGGCCCCCGCCGGGACGGCGGCGGTCCCCCGCCGGAGGGCGGCGACCCTCGACGGGTCGGTGGCGGCCCCCGGCGGCACGGTGGTGGCCGCCGGGGGCGCGGGGGCGCTCACCGGCGGACGTCGCCGGCGCGGCCCGGATGTTGCCGCCGGCCGAGCCAGCCGCGCGTGGAGCGGCGTGGCAGGGCGCGGGCGAGCCGGTCGGCCGCGGCCTCGGCGTGCAGCTCGGCGGCGTGCGTACGGTGGATGGAAAGGATGAAGTCCGCGTCGGTGCCGAACATCTCGGGCTCCCTGAGGTCGTCGTCGCTGTCGACTCTGACTCTTCGCGCGAAGGTGCCCCCAGGGCATGGGTGCGCCGCCTGATCTTCGCCCGCTCCCCCGCCTTACTCCCGACCGCTGAGGGCGGTACGGCGGCGTAAGGTACTCAGCCCGGCCGCGGGTGATCGCGGCGTGCGGCGACCACTAGACTCAGCGGCATGGCAAAGCCCCAGGAGAAGGTCTCGTTCGGCCAGCGGCTGAAGCAGATCGGGATGGTGTTCAAGTTCACCGCCAAGCAGGACAGGTGGTTCGCCCCGCTGGCCGCCGGCGCGGTGCTGATCCCGCTCGCGCTCACCGTGGTCGCGGTCCTGCTCTGGGGCTGGATCTGGCTGCCGCTGGGCATCCTGCTCGCCCTGCTCTGCCTGCTGATCGTGCTCAACCTGCGGTCCAACCGGGCGATGATGAACGCCGCCGAGGGGCAGCCGGGCGCGGCGGCCCAGATCATGGAGAGCATGCGCGGCGACTGGCGGGTCACCCCGGCCGTCAGCTCCACCACCCAGATGGACATGGTCCACCTGGTCATCGGCCGGCCCGGCGTGATCCTGCTGGCGGAGGGCAACCCGCAGCGGGTGCGCGGCCTGCTCGGCCAGGAGAAGCGGCGGCTTGCCAAGGTCATCGGCAACGCGCCGCTGCACGACTACGTGATCGGGCAGGAGGAGGGCCAGCTGCCGGTCCGCAAGTTGCGGATGACCCTGATGCGGCTGCCGCGCACGCTCAGTGGCAAGGACGTCAACTCCCTCGACAAGCGGCTCAAGGCGCTCACCGCCCGCCCGCAGATGCCCAAGGGCGCGATCCCGAAGAACATGCGGCCCCCGCGCGGCGCGTTCCGCCAGTCGCGCGGCCGCTGACCCACCGGGACGTACGCGACGAGAGCCGGGCCCTGTCGGGCCCGGCTCTCGCGTCTCTCCCCCCTCCCTCCCCGTTTCCCGCTCCTCGGCGATCTTGCGGTTCCGGCCCTACCGCTACCGCCGATGCCCCGTACGTCCGGGCAGGAAGTGCAAGATCGCGGGAGGGAGGCGGGACAAGCGGGGGTCAGGGGCGGGGGGCGTCGGTGACGACCGAGCCCGCGAGGCGGTCGTGCAGGCCGCGGCGGTGGTTGTCCATCAGCAGGGCCGGCACGACGAGGGCGAGCAGCACGCCGCGCAGCAGCGCCCGGACGAGGCCGATGCGCCCGCCGTCGGCCCACGCGACGCAGCGGATCTTCGTGATGAACATGCCCGGCGTCTGGGCGAACAGCCCGAGGAAGAAGCCGTACTCCAGGATCAGCACCAGCACGGGCGCCCACCCGTCGCGGACCGGGTCGGCGAAGCCCCGGGCGGCGAGGAGGCAGAGCACCCAGTCGATCACCAGCGCGCCGAACCGGCGGCCCAGGCTAGGCGGGGTGAAGGCGGGATCGGACGCGGGCGGCACGGGGCGGTCAGGCGGGTTGCTCACAACGGTCAAGGGTATCCAGGGCGTACGGGCGGCTCGGGGACGGTCGCCGGCACCCCGGGCGCAAAAAGGGACCAAAGCGAGCAAGTGTCAATACACTGGCACAGCCGGCGGTGTTCCGTCGCCCGCTCGCCCCCGCCGGAGCAGCGCGGATGACGCTCCGCGAGGGACGTAACACGGCAGAAACACTCAAGACATGGCCGGGCAACCACCCGGCCATAGCGTCGCCAAGAGCCTAGCCACCCGTGGACGTGCCAGGAGGACGTGTGTTCGCCAATCCCGAGGAACTCCTGCGATACCTCAAGAACGAGGACGTGAAGTTCGTCGACGTACGTTTCTGTGACCTGCCCGGCGTGATGCAGCACTTCAACCTGCCGGTCGAGTCCGTCGACGACGAATTCTTCACCGAGGGCCTGGCCTTCGACGGTTCGTCGATCCGCGGTTTCCAGGCGATCCACGAGTCGGACATGCTCCTGCTCCCGGACGTCGCCACCGCCTTCATCGACCCCTTCCGGGCGCAGAAGACCCTCGCGCTCAACTTCTTCATCCACGACCCGTTCACCCGCGAGGCCTACAGCCGGGACCCGCGCAACGTGGCGAAGAAGGCCGAGGCGTACCTGGCGGCCAGCGGCATCGCCGACACCGCCTACTTCGGCGCGGAGGCGGAGTTCTACATCTTCGACTCCATCCGCCACGAGACCTCGGCGCACCAGTCGTTCTACTACATCGACTCGATCGAGGGCGCCTGGAACTCCGGCCGCGAGGAGCCGGGCGGCAACCGCGGCTACAAGACCCCGTACAAGGGCGGCTACTTCCCGGTGCCGCCGGTGGACCATTACGCCGACCTGCGCGACAGCATCGTGCGCCGGCTGGTCGACAGCGGGTTCACCGTGGAGCGCTCGCACCACGAGGTGGGCACCGCCGGCCAGTCCGAGATCAACTACCGGTTCTCGACCCTGCTGCACGCGGCCGACCAGCTCCAGCTCTTCAAGTACATCGTGAAGAACGAGGCGTGGGTCAACGGCAAGACCGCCACTTTCATGCCGAAGCCGCTCTTCGGCGACAACGGCTCCGGCATGCACACCCACCAGAGCCTGTGGCTGAACGGCGAGCCGCTGTTCTACGACGAGACCGGCTACGCCGGCCTGTCGGACATGGCCCGCTGGTACATCGGCGGCCTGCTGCACCACGCCCCGTCGCTGCTGGCCTTCACCAACCCGACGGTCAACTCGTACCGCCGGCTGGTGCCGGGCTTCGAGGCGCCGGTCAACCTGGTCTACTCGCAGCGCAACCGCTCCGCCTGTACCCGCATCCCGGTGACCGGCAGCAACCGGAAGGCCAAGCGCGTCGAGTTCCGCGTGCCGGACCCGTCGGCCAACGTCTACCTGGCCTTCTCGGCGATGATGATGGCCGGCCTGGACGGCATCAAGAGCAAGATCGAGCCGCCGGCGCCGATCGACAAGGACCTGTACGACCTGCCGCCGGAGGAGTGGGGCGACGTCAAGCAGGTGCCGGGCTCGCTGCCCGAGGTGCTCGACGCGCTGGAGGCCGACCACGACTACCTGCTCGACGGCGGCGTCTTCACGCCCGACCTGATCTCCACCTGGGTCGAGTGGAAGCGGACCAACGAGGTCGACCCGGTGCGCCTGCGCCCGACCCCGCACGAGTTCGCCATGTACTTCGACTGCTGACGCGTCAGAAGATCAGGCAGGAAGGCCCCGGGTTCGCCCGGGGCCTTCCTGCTTGCCGGCAGCTGGCCACAAACCGGACAGAGCCCACCCGCACGCGGAACCGCCCGGGCCCGCCCGGCTCCGCGACTCCCTCCGCGACTCGCTTTCGCGGGCGCTTCACGACTCGCGGGGTCGGTGGAACACCATGGGTGTCTCCGTGCGGTTGTGACACCCATGGCGTTCCACTCGACACGACCGATCCGGCCAGCTCACGTAACGGCCACCTGAATACCTTCGCGTCCGATACATTGCGGGCGTGGACACTCCGCTGCGCGAACCCACCTTCCTGATCCTCACCGCGCTGGCCGGCGAGCCGATGCACGGCTACGGCCTGATCGGCGAGGTCGCCGCCCTCTCCGCCGGGCGCGTCTCGCTGCGGCCGGGAACCCTCTACGGCGCACTCGACCGGCTGACGGACGCCGGCCTGGTGGAGGTCGACCGGGAGGAGGTGGTGGACGGCCGGCTGCGCCGCTACTACCGCCTCTCCCCCACCGGCGACGCCACGCTGACCGCCGAGACCGAGCGCCTGCGCCGCAACGTCGAGGCGGCCACCGCCCGGCTGCGCGCCCGCGTGGCGAAGGCCCGGCCGGCGGCGCCGCGCGTCGCGGGAGGGCTGGCATGACGGACCTGGAGCCCCGCTACCTGCGCCTGCTGCTCGCCTATCCCGCCGACTACCGGCGGGCGCGCGGCGCCGAGATCGTCGGCACGTACCTCGACCTGGCCGGCCCGGACCGGCGCTGGCCCTCACCGGCGGACGCCGCGGACCTGCTGCGCGGCGGCCTCCGCCAGCGGCTGCGGGCCGCCGGGGCCGCCGACCTGATCCCGGGCGTACGCCTCGCCGCCGTCCTCGCCTTCCTCACCGCGACGGCGCTGGCGGCGGCCTGGTCGGTGTTGGAACTGCACCCGCCACCGGCAGAGTGGGGCGTGCCGAGCGCCGGGCCGTTCATCTCGCTCGGGATCGGGGTGTGGGCCGCCTGGCTGCTCGCCGCAGTGGTGCACGCGGTGGCACCGGGCCGCTGGACCCGCCGCGCCGTGGCCCTCGCCCTGCTGTTCACCGCGGCGGTCGTGCCGGTCGGGGCCCTCGCCGGGCTGCCTCGCCCACCGTTGTACGTGCTGCTGCCGCAGGTCGGGCTGGGGCTGGTGGCGCTCGGCCTACCCGAGCGGCTGCCGGCGCGGCTACGGGCGGCTCCCCTGCTCGCCGTCGGCGCCGCCGGCCTCACGGGTGTCAACCTGGTACCCCGCTACGACTTCTACGTCAGCTACTACGGCTGGACGGCGGAACAGATCCTGCCCGGCGCCGCCGTGGTGCTGCTCGTGGTGGTGCTGCTGCTCGGCGCGGGGCTCACCCTGCGGGCCGACCACCGGGGCGGCTGGGCGCTGCTGGTGCTGCTCACCCCGATCGGCCTGCTGTCGGTGCATGTGCTGGCCGGGGCGGCGGACGGTCTGCTGAACGCTGCGCCCCGGCCGGGGTGGACCGCGCTGGCCGCGACGGCCCTCGTGGTCGGGCTCGCCGGCCCCGCGCTGTTGCCGCTGGCGATCGCCCTGCGCCGTCGGGTGCGCGGACCCGGCCCGGTCGGCCACGACACCCGCTGCCCAACCTGCGGGGCGCACCGCTGAGCGCACCGTCCCGGTCGACCAGCACGACCCGTCAGCCGTGGCGCGCGGCACGGGACCGGCGTAGCCGGAGCAGGCCCCACACCGCCAGCCCGACGACCAACGCGGTCATCGCCAGCGCGCCCGGGGCCTTGCTGAACCGGGCCAGGCTGGCGCCGTCGGGCAGGGTGAGGAAGGCCGCCGCCGCGCAGGGCAGCACGAACCAGGTGGTCCGGGTCGCGGCGACCGCGAGCAGGGCCAGCGGCCAGGTGGCGTACCAGGGGTGGAAGACCGGGGCGAGGAGGACCGTGGCGGCCAGCGCCAGCCCCGCGCCGATCAGGGTCACCCGGGGGCGGGCGGCGTCCAGGCGGGCCACCCGCTGCCGGACGTCGTTCAGCCCGCGCAGCTGCGACCAGGCCCGCCACCACAGCGCCACCACGAGCACGGCGAGCAGCAGCAGCGCCACCGTGCGGGTCACCGGCACCGCGGCCGGGTCCCGGCCGACGAGCCCACCCGCGTAGTCGACGACGAAGCCCACCGCCGTCGGCGGGGACGTCCACTGCTCGGAGTCGCCGCTGCGGCTCAGCCCGCCCACCCAGCCGAGCCCGAGCCCGGACAGCAGCGAGGCGACCGCCACCGCGCCGAACGCCCCGCCGGCCAGCCACCCGGCGTCGCGCAGCAGCGCCCGTACGGTGTAGCGGCCCAGCACCGCGGCCAGCGCCGCGAAGGGGAGCACCACCCCGGCGGTGGCCTTCACCATCACCGCCAGCCCGAGCAGCGCCCCGGCCACCAGCAGCGGCTTCGGCTTGCCTGGCCGGCGGACCAGCACCAGCAGGCCCAGCAGCAGCAGGCCGAGCATCACCGCGTCGTTGTGCGCGCCGGCCACCAGGTGCACCCCGACCAGCGGGCAGGCCAGCACCAGCCAGGCCGCCCGGCGGGTGGGCACGCCGGCCGCCCGGGCCAGCCCCGGCAGGCAGAGGGCGGCCAGCAGCAGTCCGGCGACGGAGACCAGCCGGAGCGCTACGACCGTACCCGCCAGGCCGCCGCCGAGGGTCACGGCGAGCGCGGCGAGCAGCACGAAGAACGGCCCGTACGGCGCGGGCGTGTCCCGCCAGAGCGGCGCGACCGACTCCACCCAGGGGCAGCCGGCCTCGGCCACCCCGGTCGCGTACGGGTCGACGCCGTGCGCGTACGCCCAGCCCTGGCAGGCGTAGGAGTAGACGTCCCGGCTGCCCAGCGGCGGGGTGACCAGCAGCGGCAGCGCCCACAGTCCGGCGGTCAGGTACGCCCACCGCGTCGACGGCGCGCCCCGGCGCAGCGCCCACCAGGCGCCGACCAGCAGGGCCGTGCCGACCAGCCAGGCGCCCAGCACCAGCGGCCCGGTGTCCGACCGCCAGCGGTCCGCCGGGGTGGCGTCCAGCGGGATCGACGGCAGCGCCCCGCCCAGCCAGCCGGCGACGGCCAGCAGCACCGCCCCGGCCAGGCCGGCGTACCGGGGCAGGCGGGCGGCGCCGGGCGTCGGCGGGGTGCCGGACGAGGCGGGCCGCGAGATGACGGGCGGGGTCGGCGGCGGGGAGCCGGGAGTGGTCACCGGCGTCCTCTCCTCAGTCCACGGCGGCCGGCCGGCGGGCCGCCCGAGCCGACCGTACCAAGCGGACGGCCACCACGATCACCAACAGCGTCATGAGCGGGGCGCCGACCGTCTTGCTGTACCGGGCCAGTCCGGTGCCGTCCGCGAGGACCAGGAACGCCGAGACCACCGCGACGACCGCGAACCAGCCGGTGCGCCGCGACGTGGCCGCGAGCACGGCCAGCGGCCAGGTCCAGTACCAGGGGTGGAACAGCGGGGCGAGCGCGACCGTGGCGGCCAGCGCCAGGCCGGCGTGCCACAGCGGCTCCCGGGTGCGAGCCCGCCACCACAGCCAGATCAGCACCAGCGCGAGCACGGCCATCCCGATCCCCCGGGTGACCGGCAGCGGGTCGCCGTGCCAGCCGAACGGCGCGGCGAGGTAGGCGACGGTCTGCCCCACCGCCGTCGGCGGCGAGGTCCAGGCGATCACCAGGCCGCCCTGCTCCAGCCCGGTGACCCAGCCGAAGCCCAGGCCGGTGGCGAGGGTCGCGCCGACGACCGCCGCGAGCGCCCCGCCGACCACCCACCCGCCATCGCGGAGCAGCGCCCTGATCGAGTACGCCCCGACGATCGCGGCGAGCGCCGCGAACGGCACCACCACCAGCGCGGTGATCTTGACGGCGGCGGCGAGGCCGAGCAGCGCTCCCCCGGCCAGCAGCGGACCGGGGCGATCCGGCCGGGCCGCCACCACCGCCAGCCCGGCCACGAGCAGCCCCACCATCAGGGCGTCGTTGTGCGCCCCCGAGACGAGGTGCACCCCGATCAGCGGCGAGCCCAGCGCCAGCCAGACCGCCCGGCGGGCCGGCACGCCGCAGCGCCGGGCCAGCACCGGCAGGCAGGCCGCGGTCAGCCCCACCCCGGCCACCGCGAGCAGCCGGAACAGCACGATGCTGCCGTACAGCGACCCGGTCGCCTCCACCACCGCCCCGGCGAGCAGCACGAACAGCGGCCCGTACGGGGCCGACGTGTCCCGCCAGATGTAGGAGATGGTGTCCAGCCACGGGCAGGGCAGCGCCGAGACACCCTGCTCGTACGGGTTGATGCCGGCGGAGTAGCTGGCGCCCTGGCAGGCGTACGCGTAGACGTCCCGGCTGCCCAGCGGCGGCGCGACCAGCAGCGGCAGCAGCCAGAGCCCGACGGTGACCAGGGCCCAGCGGGTCGACGGCACCCGGCCGCGCAGCGCCCACCAGGCGTACGCCATCAGCCCGGTGCCGACCGCCCAGGCGGCGATGATCAGCGGGCCGTGCGGCCCCTGCCAGATGCTGACCGGGGTGGGGCGCAGATCGCCGTCGGGCAGCGCTCCGCCGAGGAACGCGGCCACGGCGAGCAGCGTCGAGCCGGCCAGGCCGATCCAGCGCGCGAGGTGGTGAGGCACGCCGGACATGCTGCCAGTACGGTGGTCGCGGTACGGAGGTGGGCATGCGGCGCAGTCGGGTGGTGGCGGTGGCCGCCGCGTCCGCCGTGCTCCTCGGGGTGACGTATCTCGCCCTCCCGCCGACCGGTTCCGACCTCGCCGCGCAGGTCGCCCGGGCCGACTTCTTCGCCGCCCACGGCCTCGCCCCGGTCGACCTGCGCTGGTACGGCGGGGTCCAGCAGTTCGGCTACAGCCTGGTCTCCCAGCCGGTGATGGCGCTGCTCGGGGTGCGGGTCACCGGCGCGCTGGCGCTGGTGGCGGCGGCGACCGCGTTCGCGGCGCTGCTGGTGCGCACCGGGGTGCCGCGGCCGCTGCTCGGCAGCCTGGTCGGGGTCGTCACCATCGCCGGCAACCTGCTCTCGGGCCGGGTGACGTACGGCCTCGGGGTGGCCTTCGGCCTCGGCGCGCTGCTCGCCCTCACCCTTCCCCGCGGCCCGGCCGAACCGGCCGCCTCCGCCCCGGACCGGCGGGCGCGGCGACGGCGGCTCGCGCGGCTCGGGCTGGCGGTCGCCGGGGCGCTGCTGGCCTCGGCGACGAGCCCGGTCGCGGGCCTCTTCGTCGGCCTGGCCGGCACGGCGCTGCTGCTCACCCGCCGGTACGCCGACGGCCTGGCGCTCGGCGTCGCCGCCGCGCTGCCGCTCGGGGCGACCGCGCTGCTCTTCGGCGACGGCGGCTGGATGAACATCAGCCGCACCGACACGCTGCGCGCCGTGCTGACCAGCCTGCTGGTCGCCGCGCTGGTGGCGTACCGGCCGGTGCGCGTGGGTGCGCTGCTCTCGGCGGCCGGGGTGCTGGCGGCGGCGCTGGCACACACCCCGGTCGGGCTGAACGCCACGCGGCTGGCCGTCATGTTCGCCCTTCCGCTGCTGGCCGCCGCCGCCCGCCCCCCGGCCCGGCTGGCGCGGTGGTGGGCCCGACGCGGCCGGGGCGGGGCGCAGGGGCGGGGCAGGGTCCGGGGCCGTGTCGCGCTGGCCGCGCTGCTGGCGGCGGTGTGCTGGTGGCAGCCGCCGGTGCCCCCCGCCGACCTGCGCAGCGTCGACGACCCGACCGGCCGGGCCGCGTACTTCGCGCCGCTGCGGGAGTTCCTCAACGGGCAGCGGCTCACCGGCCGGGTCGAGGTGCCGCCGACCCGCAACTACTGGGAGGCGGCGAGGCTGGGCGAGGTGCCGCTGGCCCGGGGCTGGCTGCGGCAGGCCGACATCGACCGGAACCCCCTCTTCTTCACGACCGTCCCGGGCGCGGCCGGCACCGGGGTGCCGCTGACCGCCGCGAGCTACCGGGACTGGCTGGCCGAGAACGCGGTGCAGTTCGTCGCGGTGCCGGACGCCCCGCTGTCGTGGGTGGGGCGGGCCGAGGCCGAGCTGGTCACGGGCGGGCTGCCGTATCTCACGCCCGTCTGGTCCGGCCCGCACTGGCGGGTCTGGGCGATCGCCGAGCCGACCCCGATCGTCGGCGCGCCGGCCGACCTCGTCACGTGGGACGGCGCCTCGGTGACCTTCCGGGCGCCGGCCGCCGGCACGGTGCCGGTCCGGGTGCGGCACAGCCGGTGGCTGACCGCCTCCGGCGGCGCCACCGTCGCCGCCGACGGCGACTGGACCGCGGTGACCGTGCCGCGCGCCGGGACGTACCGCCTCGGCAGCTGACCAGGGCGCCTCCCCTCTTTTGCCATCTCGGCAACGTTCCTTGCTCCCTCCGCCGGCGGCGCGCACGATCGACGCGACAGGTCACCGAGGGCAGCGCACAGGAGGACGAGACGTGCACCACGACGCGACGGCCGGAGACCCCCGGCAGGGCCACCACCACCATCACCACCACGACGCTCCGGCGGCGCCGGTGGTCGCCCTGCGGCCGGACCCGGACGTGGACGACGAGACCGCGCGGTTCTGGGAGGAGCTCTACCAGCGGCGCGACCGGGTCTGGAGCGGCCGGGCGAACCCGGTCCTGGTCGAGGTCGCCGGGGCGCTGCCGGCCGGCACCGTGCTGGACCTCGGCTGCGGTGAGGGCGGCGACGCGATCTGGCTGGCCGGGCAGGGCTGGCGGGTGACCGCGGTCGACGTCGCCGAGACCGCTCTCGCCCGGGCGGCCGACGAGGCGTCCGCCGCCGGCGTCGCCGCCCGCATCGAGTTCCGCCGGCACGACCTCACCCGGACCTTCCCGCCGGGCGAATACGACCTGGTCTCCGCCCAGTTCCTCCAGTCGCCGCTGGAGTTTCCCCGGGCACGGCTGCTCCAGTCGGCGGCCCGGGCCGTGGCCCCCGGCGGCCGGCTGCTCGTCGTCGAGCACGGCGAGACGCCGCCGTGGGGGCGCGCCGACCACCCGGACGTGCGCTTCCCCACCCCGCAGGAGACCTTCGCGTCGCTCGACCTCGACCCTGACCGGTGGCACACCGAACGGCTCGACGCGTCGCGCCGCCAGGCCACCGGCCCGGACGGGGAGACCGGGATCCTGGTCGACAACGTGGTGCTGGTGCGCCGCACCCGGTAGCCCCGGCGGGGCCGGACCACCCCGGCCGGGCCGCTGCCGGCCGGCACGGACTCGATCAGCCTGCCGACCCCGGCCGGCTCAGGAGTCGAGCACCCGTTCCATCGCCGCCCGGGAGCGGCGGCCGGTGCGCAGGTACTCGTCGAGGAACTCGCCCGGATCGTCGCGGCCCAGCAGCCGGACCACCCCGGCCAGCTCGACGCCGTGCCGGGGCAGCTGGTCACCGGCCCGGCCGCGCACCAGCATCAGCGCGTTGCGGACCTGCGCGGCCAGGGTCCAGCCGGCCGCCATCTCGGTGGCGTCCGTCGGGTCGACCAGGCCCGCGTCCCGGGCCGCCGCGAGGGCGTCGAGCGTACGCGTGCCGCGCAGCTCCGGAACCGTCCCGGCATGCCGGAGCTGGAGCAGCTGCACCGCCCACTCGACGTCCGCGAGGCCGCCCCGCCCGAGCTTGGTGTGGGTGGCCGGGTCGGCGCCCCGGGGCAGCCGCTCGTGCTCCACCCGCGCCTTGATCCGCCGGATCTCCACCACCTGCTCGCGGGTCAGCCCGTCGGCCGGGTAGCGGACCGGGTCGACCATCGCCTCGAACTCGGCGCCGAGGTCGGCGTCGCCGCAGACGAACCGGGCACGCAGCAGCGCCTGCGCCTCCCACACCTTCGACCAGCGGGCGTAGTACTGCGCGTACGCGGCGAGGCTGCGCACCAGCGGGCCCTGCCGGCCCTCCGGTCGCAGGTCGGCGTCCACGCCCAGCGGCGGGTCGGGCGCGGGCACGCCGAGCAGCCGACGCAGTTCCTCGGCGATCGCGTGGGCGGCGGCGCTCGCCGCGCCGGCCGCGTTCTCGCCGGCGCCGGCCGGGGGGTCGTAGACGAAGAGCACGTCGGCGTCGGAGAGGTAGTTCGACTCGTACCCGCCCAGGCGACCCATGCCGATCACGGCGAAGCGCAGCCCCGGCAGGGGCGGCTGGGCCGCCCGGGCGGCGCGCAGTGCCGCGGCCAGCGTGGCGTCGGTGACATCCGCCAGGGCAGCGCCGACGGCGGTGACGTCGGCGAGGCCGAGCGCGGCCCGCCCGCCGGCGGGCCGGGGCGGCGACGGGGCCAGCGAACCGGCCCGGCTCAGCAGGTCGGCGCAGGCGACGCGGACCAGTTCCCGGCGGCGCAGGGCGCGGATCGCCCGGGTGGCCTCGACGGGGTCGGTGTGCCGGGCCGCCGCGGCGGCGAAGCCCTCGCAGAGCACCCCCCTCGGCCGGGGGGTCAGCTCGCTCTCCTCGGCCAGCATCCGCAGCGCCTCCGGCTCACGGGCCAGCAGGTCGGCGGCGTAGCGGGAGGAGGAGAGCACCCGGGCCAGCCGGCGGGCCACCGGCCCGGAGTCGCGCAACAGGCGCAGGTACCAGGGCGTGCTGCCGAGCTTGTCGGAGACCTGCCGGTAGTTGAGCAGGCCGCGGTCCGGCTCGGGGGCGTCGGCGAACTCGCTGAGCAGCACCGGCAGCAGGGTGCGCTGGATGGCCGCCGTGCGGCTCACCCCGCCGGTGAGGGCCTGGAGGTGCCGCAGCGCCCCGGCCGGGTCGGCGAAGCCGAGGATCTCCAGCCGGTGCCGGGCCGCCTCCGGGGTCAGCCGCAGCCCGTCGGCCGGCACCCGGGCGACCGTCTCCAGCAGCGGCCGGTAGAGGAGTTTGGCGTGCAGCCGGCGTACCTCGGTGGCGTGGGTGACCCACTCGGCGCGGAACTCCTCGACGGCGCTGCGGCCCGGCGTCGCCGCATAGCCCAACGCGGCGGCCAGCCAGCGCAGCGCGGCCGGCTCCGTCGGCACGGTGTGGGTGCGGCGCAGCCCCTGGAGCTGGAGGCGGTGCTCGACGCCGCGCAGGAAGCGGTAGCCGCGCAGCAGCGCCTCCCCGTCGGCCCGGCCGACGTAGCCGCCGGCGACGAGCGCGCGCAGCGCCGGGACGGTGCCGGGCACCCGCAGCGACTCGTCGCCCCGGCCGTGCACCAGTTGCAGTAACTGGACGGCGAACTCGATGTCGCGCAGCCCGCCCGGGCCGCGCTTGATCTCGCGCTCCAGCTCCTTCGGCGGGATGTTGTCGATGATCTTCCGCCGCATGGCGCGGACGTCCTCGACCGCCTCGGGGCGCTCGGCGGCCCGCCACACCAGCGGGGCGAGCTGGTCGATCCACTCCCGGCCCAGCGTCAGGTCGCCGGCCGCCGGCCGGGCCTTGAGCAGCGCCTGGAACTCCCACGTCCGTGCCCAGCGCCGGTAGTAGGCGAGGTGGCTGGCCAGGGTCCGCACCAGCGGGCCACGGTTGCCCTCGGGCCGCAGGGCGGCGTCGACCGGCCAGGCCACCAGCCCGCAGACGTGGATCAGCCGGGTGGCGACCGTGGTGGCCGCGGCGAGGTCGTCGTCCTCGGCGGCCACGAAGATCACGTCGACGTCGGAGACGTAGTTCAGCTCGTCGCCGCCGCACTTGCCCATCGCCACGACGGCGAGCCGGGGCCGGGGGGTGCCCTCCGGCAGCTCGCCGACGGCGATCTCGTACGCCGCCGCGAGGGTCGCGTCGGCCAGCGCGGAGAGCGCCGCCATGGTCTGCTCCAGGCCCCGGCCGCCGGTCAGGTCGGCTGCCGCGATCCGCAGCAGCGCCAGCCGGTACGCCCTGCGCAGCACCGCCACCGGCTGCCCGTCGCCGGACAGGTCGAGCCGGCCCTCCGCGGTCGGCGCGAGCCCGTCCGGGGCGGTCCGCAGGGCCGGCCACTGGTCGGGGTTGGCGACCAGGTGGTCGCCCAGCGCCGAGGAGGCGCCGAGGACGGCGAGCAGCCGGTGGCGCAGCCCCGGATCGTCCGCGAGCGCCTCCAGCAGCGCCGAACCGGCGGCTGCCGGACCGGCGGCCCGGCGCTCGGCCTCGACGATGCGGTGCAGCTGGCGCAGCGCCAGGTCCGGATCGGCGGCGCGGGAGAGCGCGGCGAGCAGCTCCGCCGCGCGGTCGTCGGCCGGCTCCTGCGCGTCCGGCCGCCACAGGCCCAGCCCGTCGGGGCCGAGCAGGTCGGCGGCGCGGGTGGCGCCGTCGCCGCCGACGATGCCGAACCCGTAGCGGGCGAGCCGTCCCGCGGCGCTGGTCGGCCGGCTCATCACTGCCCGAGCAGCGGCAGGCTGCGGCGGGACGGGTCGTCGCCCAGCTCGCCGAGGGCCAGCGCGGCGAACCGGGCGGCGAACGGCTGCCAGACCTCCTCGACGTCGACCATCACCGCGTGGCAGGCCGCCACCACCAGGTCCGGGTCGTAGCCCAGCTCGGCCAGCAGCGTCGAGTCGGTGGCCCAGTCGGCGATCATCGCGGTGTCGCACTCGATGTGGAACTGCAGGCCCCAGGCCCGGTCGCCGAGGCGGAACGCCTGGTGCGGGTAGCGGGTGGAGGCGGCCAGCAGGGTGGCGCCCCGGGGCAGCTCGGTGATCTCGTCGGCGTGCCACTGGAGCACGTCGGGGATCAGCGGGACGTAGCGGAACAGCGGGTCGGCGTCGGCGGCGTCCCGCTTGCCGACCACGCCGGGCCCGACCTCCGGCCCGGACGCGCTGCGCTCGACCTCGCCGGCGTGGGCGGTGGCCAGCAGCTGCGCGCCCAGGCAGATGCCGAGGGTGGGCACCCGGTGCCGGACGGCCTTGCGGAGCAGCCCCTCGACGGCGGGGAACCAGGGCGCACCGGGTGAGCCGTCGGGCAGCGGATACGCCTGCTGCTCGCCGCCCAGCACCACCAGCGCGGAGTATCCCTCCAGGTCGGCGGGGAGCTGGTCGCCGGCGTGCGCGCGTACCACCCACAGGTCGAGGCCCGCCTCGGTCAGCCACTCGCCGAGCCGGCGGACGTCGTCGGTCGGGTCGTTCTCGATCACCAGCGCGGTAGCCACGACGTCGAGGCTAGCCGGTGACTCCGGCGGGCCCCGAACGCCTCCACCGGGCGGCGGCGGCCCTCGACGGCCGACCGGTCCAGGCGTCCCACGCTAGGCGGGGTTGGCCGACCGGTACGTGGACCACGCCCCGCCGCGACTAGGCTCTGCCGCTGTGTCCGACCACGCCAGCACGACTCCCGCCGCCGCGGTACGACCGCCGGTGCTGCGCCCCGGCGACACGGTGATGCTGGTGTCGCCGTCAGGGCCGACCCGGCCCGAGCGGGTGGCCCGGGGCGTCGAGCTGCTCACCGGCTGGGGGCTGCGGCCGGTGCTGGCGCCGAACGCGTACGCCCGGCAGGGTTACCTGGCCGGCGCGGACGCGCTGCGCGCCGCCGACCTGAACGCGGCGTTCGCCGACCCCGAGGTGCGCGGGGTGATCTGCACGCGGGGCGGGTACGGCGCGCAGCGGATCGTCGACGCGATCGACATGGCCGCCGTACGCCGGGACCCGAAGGTGGTCGCCGGGTTCTCGGACATCACCGCGCTGCAGTTGGCGCTGTGGCGGGGCGCGCGGCTGGCCGGGGTGCACGGCCCCGGGGCGGCCTGGCTGGACGAGCGCACCCCGCTGCGTTCGGCCGAGTCGCTGCACGCCGCCCTGATGACCACCGAGCCGGTGACGGTGACGGCCGTCGCCGAGGAGGAGACGTTCCCGGTGCGGGTGCCGGGGAGGGCCACGGGCCCGCTGCTGGGCGGCAACCTCTGCCTGATCGTGGCGTCGCTGGGCACCCCGGACATGCCGGACCTGACCGGGGCGGTCCTGTTGGTCGAGGACGTGCAGGAGCCGCCGTACAAGGTGGACCGGATGCTCACCCAGCTCCGCCGGGCCGGCGCGCTGGACGGGCTGGCCGGGGTGGCGGTCGGTCAGTTCACCGGCTGCGCGGACGGCTGGTCGACCAGCGTCGCCGACGTGCTCTCCGAGCGCCTCGGCGACCTCGGCGTCCCGGTCCTCGGCGGCCTGCCCGTCGGCCACGGCGTCGGCCAGCTGACCGTCCCGGTCGGCACCGACGCCACCCTCGACACGACGACGGCCACCCTCACGATCGCCCCCGCCGTCCGCTGACCCGGCTCGGGCTGGTCCGGGCGTCAGGTGGGCCAGCGCGCCGGTTCCCCGGTCAGGGCGTCAGGTGGGCCAGGGCGCCGCTCTCCTGGTCAGGGCGTCAGGTGGGCCAGGGCGCCGGTTTCCAGGGCGGCCCAGACCGTGCCGTCGGGGGCGACCGTGATGCCGTGCGGCTCGGCGGCCGGGGTCGGGAGATCGTGGGTGACGATCGTGCCGTCCGGGGCGACGTGGCCGATCCGGTTGCCGCCCCACTCGGTGAACCAGCAGCCGCCGGCCGGGTCGGCGACGATCGCGTGCGGCCGGGCGGCCCGGTCCGGCAGCGGGTACTCGTCGATCCGCCCGTCCAGGGTGATCCGGCCGAGCTGGCCGGCGCCGATCTCGACGAACCAGAGCGCGCCGTCCGCTCCGGCCGTGATTCCCACCGGGGCGGCGCCCTCGGTCGGCAGTGGGTGCAGCGCCACCGCGCCGTCCGTGCCCATCCGGCCGACCGCGTTCGCCCGGTTGAGCGTGAACCAGACGGCCTCGTCCGGGCCGGCGGCCACCATCGAGGCGAAGCCGCCGCCCACCGGCAGCGGAAACTGGGTCACCTCCCCGTCGGTGGTGACGCGGCCGATCGCGTCGGCGGTCATCGCCGCGTACCAGAGGGCGCCGTCGGGACCGGCGGCGATGCCGCAGGGGCCGCTCCCGGGCGGGAGCGCGACGGCGCTCTGCTCCCCGTCGGTGGTGATCCGCCCGATCCGGTCGTCGCCGGAGCGGGTGAACCAGAGGGCGCCGTCGGGGCCCGGCGTGACGATCAGCGGCCGGCTGTCGGCCGCCACCGGCCAGGTGCGCAGGTCGCCGTCCGCGCCCAACCGGGCGACCGCGCCGGCGTGGACCAGCGTCAGCCAGAGCGCGCCGTCGGGGCCGACGGTGATGCCGTACGGGCCGGCGTCCGCCCCGGTGAGCGGCACTTCCCGGATCTTCGTCAACGCCACGAGGGTCACCTTCCGTCGTTGCTCCGCCCCGGTGGGCCTGCCGACCGCCAACCCTGACCGCCGGCGCGGGCCGCGGCAACCCGTTTGTCCGGCTCGGCGGGCGGATTGCCAGCTCGCTGACAGGTTCACCACGGCTTTCCTCCAGCCGGGTTGGTCACCGTCGGTGAGGTCATCGCACCACCCACCGACCCGATGGAGGACAGCATGTCCGGCACCATGAGGAAGAAGCACCTGCTGGCCGGCCTGGCCGCGGCCGGGGTACTCGGCGTGGGGATCGCGGCGCCGACGGTCGCGTTCGCCGCGGACGGCGGCAGCTCGACGCCGAGCGCCAGCGCCAGCGAGAGCGGCAGCGGCAAGGACGAGCGGCAGCAGCAGCGGGCCGAGCGGCAGGCGGAGTTCGCCGAGGCCCTGGCCGAGGAACTGGGCGTCCCCACCGACAAGGTGACGGCCGCGCTGGAGAAGGTGCGCGAGGCGCGGAAGCCGGCCGACCGGCCCGAGCGGGGTGACTCCGCCGACCGGCAGGCCGCGCTGAAGGAGCGCCTGGCGCAGGCGGTCGAGGACGGCAGGCTCACCCAGGAGCAGGCGGACGCCATCACCGCGGCCGCCGAGGCCGGCGTCTTCCCCGCCCCGGGCGGTCGCGGCGGGCACGGCGGCCCGGCCGGCAGGTGACCGTACGCCGTCCGCCCCGGCGACCTCGCGGGGGCGGACGGCGGCGCCTCCGGCCGCACGGCTCACGCCGGCGCGGGCGACTCACGCCGGCGCGGGCGACTCACGCTGACGCCGCACGGCTCACGCCGGCGCGGGCGGCTCAGGCGCCCGATGGCGGGGCGAAGACGCCGACGTGGTTGCCGGCCGGGTCCGCCAGGTGGGCGAAGGTGAGCCCGTTGCCGGTGGACCTCAGCGGCACCAGCACCTTGCCGCCGGCCGCCTCGGCCCGCCGGCAGGCGTCGGCCACGTCGGCCACCTGTACGTAGAAGATGGCGTAGTCGGGGCCCGCCCCGCCGGTGCCCCGGATCGCTCCGCTGATCCCCGCACCGGCGCCACCCTCGGTCGTCCGGTACGGCGCATCAGCCGTGCCCTCCTCGGTGAAGCTCCAGCCGAACAGGTCGCCGTAGAACCGCTGGGCCTCGTCCGGCCGCTCGGCGCCGATCTCGAACCAGGTGACGGCGTTGCTGATGGTCATGTGTGGCCTCCCGTTCCCCGCGCCGGCCGGTCGACCGGCGCCGTCAGGAGAGAGCCTCGGCCCCGCCCGCGACACCGTCCTGTCGGTGTTTCTCCGGCGGCTCGGCCGGATTCCGCACGAGCGGGCCGCAGCCGTGGCACGAGATCGGGCCGCCGCTGCCGTACCGGCGGTCGAAGTCGGCGAACCGTCCGGCCGAGACCGACAGCGTCGCCACGCGCCGGTTCAGACCAGGCTGAGCCGGTGGACCCGGTCGTGCGGGATGTCGAGGTCGTCGACGGCCAGCTCACGCTCCGGCACCCGCTCGCCGAGGGTCGTCACCGAGGTGATCCGGTCGGTGCGGAACGCCCGGATGCCGCCGCGCAGCCGGCACCAGGCCAGCAGGTACCAGTGCCGGGGGTTGCCGAGGAAGCCGAGCGGCTCCACGTCGCGCAGCGAGCCGGCGCCCGCCCGGTCGGCGTAGCGGATGCGCAGCACGCGGCGTGCGCGTACGGCGTCGGCGACCCCGGCCGGGACGGGCGTGACCGGCCCCTCGCCGATCAGGTGCACCCGCGCGGCCAGCCGGTGGGCCTCGGCGGCGTCGGCGGCCGGCATCACGGCGACCAGCTTGCGCAGCGCGGTGCCGGCCGCGGCGCCGAAGGGCGTGCCGCGCATGCGGTGCAGCGCCACCGCCAGGGCGACGGCCTCTGCGGGGGTGAGGTTGACCGGCGGCAGGGTGCGCGCCCGGTCGAGCGCGTAGCCGCCGGTGCGGCCCGGCTCGGCCCAGATCGGCACGCCCGATTCCTGGAGAGCGCCGATGTCGCGCTCGATGGTGCGGGTACTCACCTCGAAGCGCTCGGCGAGCCAGCGGGCGCTGCGCGGCCGGGGCGACACGGCGCGCAGCTCCTCCACCAGGGCGTAGAGACGGTCCGTCCGGTTCACCCCCGCAACCTACGACGGGGGTGCGACGCGACCGCTCCGCCCGCGGGCCCTGTTGTCGTAGCCCGCAGACCGTGGTCACGGAGCGCAGCGGAACCACTCCGCTCCGACGGAGCGCGGGGCGGACCGGCTCAGGCGATGCAGGCGCAGACGATCAGGGCGGCGCCGAAGTGGGTGGCGGCGCTGACCCGGGCCGCCGGGTGCGGCTCGTCGGAGCAGATGATCTCGCCGAGCCTGCCGGGGGTGAGCAGGTCCAGCACGAAGAACGCCAGCGCCATGATGGCCAGCCCGATCAGGCCGAAGAGGACCGTCGAGGCCAGCCCCTTGGCGAAGTCGCTGTAGCTGGTCAGGATCGCGGTGAACACGATCCCGGCGATGCCGAGCTGGTTGGCGGCGAGCAGCAGCGCGGCGTTGCCGTTGCGCCGCACCCAGATCAGCTCCCGCAGCTTGCCGGGAGTGAGCACGTCGACCAGCCCGAACCCGGCCGCCATCAGGGCCACCCCGACGACCCCGAACACGACGCTCTGCCAGGCTCCGCTGAGCAGATCCTCCAGCACCGACTGCCTCCCCGACCTCTGCGCCCGGCGGGGGTGCCGGCGCGGTGATCGAGACGATAGCGGCAGTACGCCAACGGCGGCAGCCCCCGCCCTACAGCGACAGGTAGCGCTGCCGCTCGTAGGGGGTGACCTCGCGGCGGTACTGCTCCCACTCGGCCCGCTTGTTGCGCAGGAAGAAGTCGAACACGTGCTCACCGAGCACCTCGGCGACCAGCTCGGAGCCGGCCATCACGTCGATCGCCTCGGCCAGGTTCTCCGGCAGCGGCTCGTAACCCATCGCCCGCCGCTCGGCGCTGGTCAGCGACCAGACGTCGTCCTCGGCGCCCGGCGGCAGCTCGTAGCCCTCCTCGATGCCCTTCATGCCGGCGCCGAGCAGCACCGCGAAGGCCAGGTAGGGGTTGGCCGCCGAGTCCGGCGAGCGGACCTCCACCCGGGCCGAGTTCGGCTTGCCGTAGGCGGGGACCCGGACCAGCGCCGACCGGTTGAGGTGACCCCAGCAGACGTACGCGGGGCTCTCGGTGACCCGGTCCGGCAGCGCCTGCGGGAAGAGCCGCTTGTAGGAGTTGACCCACTGGTTCGTGACCGCCGTGTACTCCCGGGCGTGCACCAGCAGCCCCGCGATGAACGCGCGGGCCACCTTGGACAGCTTCATCGGGTCGCCGGCGTCGTGGAACGCGTTGCGCTCCCCCTCGAACAGCGACAGGTGGGTGTGCATGCCGCTGCCGGGCTGGTCGGTGAAGGGCTTCGGCATGAAGGTGGCCTGCACTCCGGTGGAGAGGGCGACCTCCTTCACCACGTGCCGGAAGGTCATGATGTTGTCGGCGGTGGTCAGCGCGTCGGCGTAGCGCAGGTCGATCTCCTGCTGGCCGGGGGCGACCTCGTGGTGGCTAAACTCCACCGAGATACCGATCCGCTCCAGCGCCAGCACCGCCTGCCGGCGGAAGTCGCGGGCCACCGCGTGGGTGGTGTGCTCGAAGTAGCCGCCGGTGTCCACCGGGATCGGCACCGAGCCGTCCATCGGGCCGTTCTCCAGCAGGAAGAACTCGATCTCGGGGTGGGTGTAGAAGGTGAAGCCCTTCTCGGCCGCCTTGGACAGCGCCCGGCGCAGCACGTGCCGGGGGTCGGCCCAGGAGGGGCCGCCGTCGGGCAGCAGGATGTCGCAGAACATCCGGGCGCTCTCGCCGCTGACCCCGCCCTCGAACGGGAAGACCTGGAACGTCGTCGGGTCCGGCATGGCCACCATGTCGGACTCGAACACCCGGGCGAAACCCTCGATCGCCGAGCCGTCGAACCCGATGCCCTCCTCGAAGGCCGCCTCCAGCTCGGCGGGGGCCACCGACACGCTCTTGAGCGTGCCCAGCACGTCCGTGAACCACAGCCGGACGAACCGGATGTCCCGCTCTTCCAGCGTACGGAGGACGAACTCCTGCTGACGGTCCACTTCCACCCCTCGCGACACTGTTGTCCGCCTTCGACCGGGGGCGCCCCGGCCTGACCGACCAGTCTCCACCCGCCTCGTTACGCCGACGTTACGCGACCGGCCGGCGCGAGTCCCGCCCTGTCCGCGGCTCCCGCCCGACCGGCCGACCCCCGCCGAACGGGACGGGCCGCAGCCGTCGTCGCGTCGCCGCCGGGCCCGCCGCCGCCGTCCGGCAGCGCCCTGCGGCGGTGGCCGCCGTCTCGCCCCGCCCAGCGTGTCCGGCCCGGACGGCTGGGGCAAGATGAGGGCATGCCCACCCTGCGTCTCGCCCTGTGCCAGGTCAACCCGACCGTCGGCGACCTCGCCGGCAACGCCGGCCTGGTCCGTGACTGGACCCGCCGCGCCGCCGACGCCGGCGCCCAGCTCGTCGCGTTCCCGGAGATGGCGCTGACCGGCTATCCGGTCGAGGACCTGGTCTTCCGGCGGTCCTTCGTCGCCGCGTCGAAGGCCGCGCTGGAGCGGCTCGCCGCCGACCTCGCCACGGACGGGCTGGGCGAGGTGCCGGTGCTGGTCGGCTACCTGGACGCCGACGGCCCGCCGCAGGTCAGCGGCGACGCCGAGCCGGGTCACGGCGCCCGCAACGCGGCCGCCCTGCTGCACCGGGGCGGCGTCGTGGCCACCTACTTCAAGCACCACCTGCCCAACTACGGGGTCTTCGACGAGGACCGCTACTTCGTCCCCGGTGACGCGCTGACCGTCGTCCGGATCGGCGGGGTGGACGTGGCGCTGACCATCTGCGAGGACCTGTGGCAGGCCGGCGGCCCGTTCGCCGCCGCGCGCCAGGCCGGCGTCGGCCTGGTCCTGAACATCAACGGCTCGCCGTACGAGCTGAACAAGGACGACATCCGGCTGCCGCTGGTGCGCCGCCGGGCCGCCGAGGCCGGGGCGACCGTCGCGTACGTCAACATGGTCGGCGGCCAGGACGAACTGGTCTTCGAGGGCGACTCGATGATCGTGACGGCCGACGGCACGCTGCTCACCCGGGCCCCGCAGTTCGTCGAGCACCTGCTGGTGCACGACGTCGAGCTGCCGCCGGCCGGGGAGCCGACCGATCCCGACCAGGCGCTGGCCGACGACATGCGGGTGGTGCGCGCCGCGGTCGACGCCGTCCCGCCGCCGGCCGGCGGCCCCGTCGCCACCGGCGGCACCATCGCCCCCGTGGCCGACGAGGCCGAGGTGTGGCAGGCGCTCGTGCTCGGCCTGCGCGACTACGTCAACAAGAACAGGTTCCCGTCGGTGGTGCTCGGCCTCTCCGGCGGCATCGACTCGGCGGTGGTGGCCGCGCTGGCCGTCGACGCGCTCGGGTCCGACCGGGTGGTCGGCGTGTCGCTGCCCAGCCAGCACTCCTCGGAGCACAGCCGGGAGGACGCGGCGGAGCTGGCGAAGCGCACCGGGCTGGACTACCGGGTCGAGCCGATCCAGCCGATGGTGGACACCTTCCTGGCGAACATGTCCCTCTCCGGCGTGTCCGTGGAGAACCTCCAGGCGCGGGTCCGCGGGGTGATCCTCATGGCGCTGTCGAACCAGGAGGGCCACCTGGTGCTGACCACCGGCAACAAGAGCGAGCTGGCGGTCGGCTACTCCACCCTCTACGGCGACTCGGTCGGCGGCTTCAACCCCGTCAAGGACGTCTGGAAGACGCTGATCTGGCGGCTCGCGAAGTGGCGCAACGCCGACGCCGCCCGCCGGGGCGAGACCCCGCCGATCCCGGAGAGCTCGATCGGCAAGCCGCCGAGCGCGGAGCTGAGCCCGGGCCAGTTGGACAGCGACACGCTGCCGGACTACGACGTGCTCGACCCGATCCTGATCGGCTACGTCGACGGCGACCTCGGGCGCGACGGGCTGGTCGCGTCCGGTCACGACCCGGCCGTCGTCGACCGGGTGCTGCGGATGGTGGATACCGCCGAGTACAAGCGGCGGCAGTCCGCGCCGGGCACGAAGATCTCGATGAAGGCGTTCGGGCGGGACCGGCGGCTGCCGATCACGAACCGGTGGCGCGAGGACGGCTGAGCCGTGCCGCTCCCGGGCCGGCCTCGACGTCGGTCCGGGAGTGACATCCTCCACTGAGCTCTGCCGTCGGCCGGTCGGGTGGTGCGACGATCGCGGCGGAACCCGGGGACCGCGCACGCGGCCTCGAGGAAGGAGAGAGTCATGGTGGAGTCCACCCCGTCCGAGGTGACCGCCCTCTACGGCGGCCCGGCCACCCGGCGGGTCCGCACCCGCGACCTGATCGCCGCCAAGGAGCGCGGCGAGCGGTGGCCGATGCTCACCTCGTACGACCAGTACACCGCCTCGATCTTCGACCAGGCCGGCATCCCGGTGCTGCTGGTCGGCGACTCGGCGGCGAACAACGTCTTCGGCTACGAGACGACGGTGCCGGTGACCGTCGAGGAGCTGCTGCCGCTGGTCCGCGCGGTGGTCCGGGCGACCCGGCACGCGCTGGTCGTCGGCGACCTGCCGTTCGGCTCGTACGAGGAGGGCCCGACGCAGGCCCTGCGCACGGCGGTGCGGTTCATGAAGGAGGGCGGCTGCCACGCGGTGAAGCTGGAGGGCGGCCGGCGCTGCGCGGCGCAGATCGCGGCGATCACCGGTGCCGGTATCCCGGTGATGGCGCACATCGGTTTCACCCCGCAGAGCGAGCACGCCATCGGCGGCTACCGGGTCCAGGGGCGCGGCGACGCGGCCGACGACGTGATCGCCGACGCCCGTGCCGTGGCCGAGGCGGGCGCGTTCGCCGTGGTGCTGGAGATGGTGCCCGGCGAGGTGGCCAAGCGGATCACGGCGGAGCTGCCGATCCCGACCGTCGGCATCGGCGCCGGCCCGGACACCGACGCCCAGGTGCTGGTCTGGCAGGACATGGCCGGCCTGCGTGTCGGCAAGGCACCCCGTTTCGTGAAGCGCTACGCCGACCTGGCCGGGACCCTCGCCGACGCGACCCGGCGCTTCGCCGACGAGGTCCGCGGCGGCGAGTTCCCCGCCGCCGAGCACACCTTCTGACGCCGGTCGGCCGGTCCGGCGGCCGTGCGGGCCGCCGGACCGTGCCCGGCACAGACCACTGCTGGACGTCGTCGGGGTACCGCGCAGAGCCCGGCCGTCATCGAGGGCACAGTGGAGGATCGCTGCCCGGGCAGACCCGACAGCGCTTCGCGGTCCCGGCGGGGCCGGCCCGCCCCGCCCGGCGTCAGAGGTCGGTGACCCGGATGCCCGCGTGCGCCTTGTAGCGCTTGTTGATGGCGATCAGGTTGGCGGTGAACGCCTCGATCTGGTGGGCGTTGCGCAGCCGGCCGGCGTAGACGCCGCGCATGCCGGGGATCCGGGCGGCGAGCGCGGCGACCACGCCGACCAGCTCCCGGTCCTCGGTGCAGATCAACACGTCGAGGTCGATCCGGTCGATCTCCGGATCGGCCAGCAGCGGCGCGCTGACGTGGTTGAAGGCGGCGCAGACCCGGGAGTCGGGCAGCAGCCCGGCGGCCTGCTGGACGGCGCTGCCCTCCGGCACCGCGAGCGCGTACGGGCCCTGCTTGTCGAAGCCGAGCGGGTTGACGCAGTCGATGACGATCTTGCCGGCGAGGGGCTCGGCGAGCGCGGCGACGGTGGCGGCGTGCCCGTCCCACGGCACCGCGATGACGACCACGTCGCTGAGCCGGGCCACCTCCTCGTTGCCGGCACCGGCGACCTCGGCCCCGGCCGGGACGCCCGGCAGCGCCGCGATCTCCTCGGCGGACTGCGCGGCCCGCTCGGCGGACCGGGAGCCGATCAGCACCGTCTGGCCGGCCCGGGCGAACCGGTAGGCGAGGCCCCGCCCCTGGTCGCCGGTGCCGCCGATGATGCCGACGGTCAGCCCGGACACGTCGGGCAGGGTGCTCGCGTCGTAAGCCATGCCGCCATCCTTGCAAACCCCGGCCCGCCGGCAGCAGCGGCCGGCACTGTGACAAACCCCGCTGCCCCACGCCGACGCGGCGTCAGGCCCGCTCGAAGGCGACCGATCGGGCGACCGGGTCGGCGGTGACCAGCCGGACCCGGATCCGCTCCCCCAGCGGCAGCTCGCCCAGGCAGCGGGCCCGCACCGGCGGGTCGTCCAGCGCCACCGTGCCGCCGGGCCGGCGACCCGGGCGGGCCCGGCCGTCCGGGGCCGCGTCGACGTCCAGCACCGCCGCGTCGAAGGTCTCTCCCACCCGGTGCTGGAGCAGCACCGCCTCGGCCAGCTCGATCGCGCCCCGGGTCGCCGCCGAGGCCGTCCGGTCGGTGGCGGCCATCACCTCGGGCAGCCGGGGCAGCGCCGTGCGGGCCCAGTCGGGCACCGGCCGGCCCTCGTGCAGGGCCAGGCAGACCTCCGTGGCGTACCGGTCGGCCAGGCGCCGCAACGGCGCGGTGACATGGGCGTACGCTGCCGCGACCCCGCCGTGCTCCCGCTGCTCCGGCGGCGCGCCGTCGAAGGCGGTGTACGCGGCGCCGCGCATCAGCTCGGCCGCCTGGTCGACGAAGGCCGCCGCCCGGGACTGCGACGGGTCCAGCCCGGCGATCACCTCGCCGGGGCCGGCCCCGTCGGGCCAGTGCACGCCCAGCGGGGCGGCGGCGGCCCGCAGTCGCGCCACCGCCTCGGGCTTCGGCGCCGGCATCGTACGCAGCAGGCCGATCCGCCCGGCCAGCATGATGTCGGCGGCGGCCATCCCGGTCAACAGGGAGATCTGGGCGTTGTGCTCCTCCATCGGCACCGGCCCGCGCAGCACCAGCCGCCAGCCGTCGCCGTCGGCCTCCACGTCCTGCTCGGGCAGGGGCAGGTTGATCGCGCCCCGGCGCAGGCCGCGGGCGGTGAGCAGGGCCCCGATCTCGGGCAGCAGGGCGATCGGGTCGGGCAGCCGGCCGGCGTCGGCGGCCGCCTGGACGCCGACGTAGTCCAGCTGGGCCCGGCTGCGGACCAGCGCCCGCTCCAGCGCGACCCCGACGGTGCCGCCGTCGGAGTCGAGGTCGACGGTCCACACCACGGCGGCGCGGTCGACGGCCGGCAGGAGGCTCGCCGCGCCCTCGCTGAGGGTCTCGGGGTGCAGCGGCACGGTCCCGTCGGGCAGGTAGACGGTCTGCCCGCGCCGCCAGGTCTCCTCCTCCAGCGCGCCGCCGGGGCGCACGTGCGCGGCCACGTCGGCGATCGCGTACGTCACCCGGTAGCCGCCGCTCACCGATGTGATCAGTCCGCCGTCGACGAGCAGCTCCTGACCGGTGATGTACGCGGACCGGTCGGACAGCAGAAACACCACGGCGTCCGCGACGTCGTCCGGCCGCCCCAACCGGCCCAGGGGCACCTGGCTCCGGGCGGACTCCCTGGCCTCCTCCGTCACCGCGATGCCGAGGAACATGTCGGTCACGATGTAGCCCGGGCTCACCGCGTTGACCCGGACGCCCCGGGCCCCCAGGTCGGCGGCGAGCGACCGCGCGAGGTTCACCACGGCCGCCTTGCCCGCCGCGTACAACGGCGTCGTCGCCAGGCCCCGGTGCACCAGCCAGCTCCCGTTCACCACCACCGCCCCACCGTCGACCAACAGCGGAAGTGCCTTCTGGACGGTGGAGAAGACGCCCCGGACGTTGGTGCCCATGAGGTCGTCGTACTCCTCGTCGGTCACCGCCGCGCTCGGATTGAACCGCGCGACGCCGGCGTTGCAGAACACCCCGTGGAGACGGCCGAACCGATGCTCCACCATCGTCATCAGCCGGTCGAGGTCCCGCCCCTTGGCGACGTCGGCCGGAACGGCCAGCACGCGGTCGGGCGCGCCGAGCGCCTCGACGGCACCCTGTAGACGGGCGCTGCTCCGACCTGAGATCACCACCTGTGCGCCGGCCTCCAGCAGCCTGCGTGCCGTGGCCAGGCCGATGCCGCTGCCTCCCCCGGTGACCAGTACCGTCCTGCCGTCGAAATCCGCCATGAGCACAGCGTGGCAGCGCCCGCCTGCCCCGGGCACCTTCGTCCGTGCGCCGCCCCCGTCGGGTCGAGGCCGCCGGGGAGACGGGCCGGGTGCCCGCACGGCCGGAGATGCGGGCCCGAGGCAGGTGTTGCGAGGGTCGGTTCCGGACACGTCGGTCCGCGCCGTGCGTCGCATCGACCGGCCCACCGTCGCATGGCCGAAGTCAGCTCGTACGGCTCCGACGTGGCTGCGCCGAGGCGCACCGGGACACGACGCCATCAAGGAGACCCCATGACATCTGGTCCGCGACCCGCCACCGCCCCACGCGCCGCCGGGCGCGGCACGCTGCGATCGGTCGGTGTCACCTACGACACGGGTACGAACTTCGCCACCGGACAGGGAGAGCTGTCCCGGCTCGTGTGGAGCCAGGACCGGATGGAGCAGGAGATCGGCGCGATCCGCCGGCAGTTGAGCTGCAATTCGGTGACCGTCTACGGCAGCGACCTGGGGCGGCTGGCCGCCACCGCCCGGGCCGCCGCCGACGTCGGGCTCCACGTGTGGTTCCAGCCCCGCCTCGTCGACCGAACCCAGCAGGAGATCATCGACCACCTGGTCGAGGCGGCGCGCCTGGCCGAGCAGTTGAGACGGGACGGGGTGCGGATCAGCTTCTCCATGGGGTGCGTACACCTGGTCTTCACCCCGGGCCTGGTCCCCGGCGACCGGTACCACGAACGGATGGCCAACATCTTCGCCGAGGCCGACCACCAGGTCCTCGCTCCTACCGGCACGGTCGACCTGGACAGCGCCAACACGCGCCTCAACCAGTTCCTCGACCGGGCTGTCCGGTCAGTGCGGCCGGTCTTCGCTGGCGAGGTGAGCTACGCGGCGGCGCCGTTCGAGGACGTCGACTGGCGACTGTTCGACACGGTCAGGCTGATGCACTTCTACACCCTCGCGTACCCGACCAGCGACGACGATCACGTCCGTGAGCTCGAGCGCTATCACCGGTGGGGCAAGCCGGTGATGATCGCGGAGTTCGGTACCGCCACCCATCCCCGCGCCGGCGAGATGGCCTTCCTCTCGTTCGACGTCGTCGACCGCCGCGGACCCGTGCACACGGTCGACGAGGGGGTGCTGCGCGACGAGCACGCCCAGGCGGCGTTCCACCACCGGATGCTCGAGGTGTTCCGGCGGGCGGGCATGGACGGCGTCGCGGTGAGCGAGTTCATCCACCCGACGCACCCGCACTCGACGGACCACCGGCTGGACCTCGATGTGGCCAGCATGGCGTTGGTCAAGACCATCCGGGACGAATACCACGATCCGGCGTCGCCCTACCGGTGGGAGCCCAAGGAATCCTTCCGCCAGCTCGCGGCGCGCTACGCGCTGCTCCGGCGGGACGAGCCCGATCACCTCCCCCGGTAGTTCCCCGGCGACCACCTCCGCCACCCGGCGCAGCGCGTCGGGTGGCGGAGCGCTGCCCGGGAGAGGACCCGGGACGCACGAGACGCCGGTTCGTGACAGGTGGCTGTCACGGACCGGCGTCGTCGGTGCCGCTCGGAACACGGCGTGTGACGCGACGAGCCCTACCAGGTCACCGGCAGGGTCGTGAGCCGCTCCATGGGGCCGGTGACGCTGGTGCGGATCTCGCCCGCCGGCACCGCGAGCCGCAGATGGGGAACTCGCCGCGTCAGCGTACGGAATGCGAGCTCCAGCTCGATACGAGCGAGGTTCTGCCCGATGCACTGGTGGACGCCGAAGCCGAAACCGAGGTGGTGCCGCGGCGACCGGGTCACGTCGAGTTGCTCCGGAGTCGACACCAACGCGGTCGAGAAGTTCGCCGCCGCCGCACCAATCAGGAGGCCCTCACCGGCCTTGATGTGGTAGCCGGAGATCTCGATGTCCTCGAGCGCCACCCGGGATATCGCCTCGATGAGGGAGACGTAGCGCATGATCTCCTCCACCGCCCCGGGAGCGAGATCCGGATCGTCGCGCAGCTTGGCGAACTGGTCCGGGTGTTCGAGCAGTGCCAGCGTCCCGAGCGAGATGACGTTCGCGGTGGTGTCCTGCCCCGCGATGAGCATGAGCATCGCGTAGCGGACCAGCTCCTCTCGAGAGAGCGAGCCCTCGCGTACCGCGCCGGCGATCAGGTCGTCGAGCAGACCCGTGCCCGGGTTGGTCTCCTTCTTGCGGATGAGTTGCCCGAAGTAGTCGCTGAGTGCGGTCATCGCGTCCGCGGCCTGCTCGGGGTCGGTGTCGAAGAGGCTCCGGGCGGGCCCCTCGAAGGCATCGCGATCCTCGTAGGGGACGCCGAGCAGCACGCAGACCGCCATGGACGGCACCGGCAGCGCGAACGTGGCGACCAGGTCCGCCGGCGGACCGGCGGCCAGCATCGCATCGATGCGCTGGTCGACGATGTCCTGGATGGCGGGGCGGAGAGCGTTCATTCGACGTACCGAGAAGCTGGGGATCAGCATGGTGCGCTGCCGGGTGTGCAGCGGCGGGTCGACGCCGATCAGGACGTCCGTGTAGCCGGTGTTCTCCAGCTCGGCCATCTCCGCGCTCAGGGCGGGGAAGCCGTCGAGGCGGGGGTTGATCGAGACGCGCCGGTCCGCGAGCAGCGCCCGTGCCTCCGGGTAGCCGGTGATCAGCCATGCCTCGCGTCCGTCGTAGAGCCGTACCCGCGACAGCGGTCCCTTGCTGCGGAGGTCGGCGTAGCCCTGCGACGGTCGGTAGGGGCACTGCCGTCCGATGGGAAAGGCGGGTGCTTCTGCTGGGATCGACATGCGTTCTCCTCGTGGTCGGAACTCGATCGGGCCGCGACCACGTGGTGTCCGTTCTGCCGGTGTGAGGGCGCTGGACCGGGCCCGCTGCGGCACGGGGCGCGGGAGATGCCCCCGCTGCCATGCCGCGGCCGGGCCCGGACCTGCCCGCGTGACCGGGGCCGGCGCGGCCGGCTGGACCCGGATGGGCGCCAGCGTTGTCCGCTCCGGCACGGCGGCGGTGACGCCAGCCGACGATGTGCCACGGGCGACCCGCCGACGTCACCACACGCGCATGGTCACGTGCGCCGATGTCGTGTCCAGCCTGCCCGCAGGACCGGCGGGTGTCTTCTCGTCACGTGCGGCGCTGTGCGGCTGCGGAAGGACCGGGCAGCATGGACAGCGCCGCGCGGTGCCGGCACGCCGATACTGCCGCCCTGCCGTGGTGCACCACCCGCTGCGCGCGATCCGGCGCCCGGAGTTCCCGCCAATCAGAACCGGTGGGGCGTCCCCACCACGACGTGCCGGAATTCGAAGTCCGGACGGTTTATCCGGGCGGCGTCGATCGACCGTTCTGGTTGGTAAAAAGAGGTGATCGTCCATCGCCACGGTTGGCTTCCTCCTGTAGTCTCCATGCATTGTGCATCTGGCGGTGTATGTGCACAGCACCCGTGTCGCGGAACTGTTCAGGAAACTGAAGGATGGGTTGTCATGGATTCTGCTGTCTCGCAAGCCGCCGTAAATCCGGCCGGAAGTCGCAGCGCGCGGTGGCGTGATCGTGCGCTCGGTGTGCTGCTGGCCGTTCTGGCCGCCGTGCTCGTCTGGGTCGTGGCGGCTCCTGTCGCCGGCGTCGACCTGGAGGCCACGCTGGCCGAGGGCGAGCCGCCCATGAAGATCGGTTTGGGGGCGGTGATCGCGTCGTCGCTGCTCACCTCCCTGCTCGGCTGGGGGCTCCTCGCGCTCCTGGAGCGGGTCACCCGGCACGGCCTGCGCATCTGGGTGATCGTGGCGGCGGTCTTCACTCTGCTCTCCCTGGCCGGACCGACCGCCGCGGACAGCGGCGGCGCCATGGTCGCCCTCGCGTTGATGCACGTCGCCGTCGGTGCTGTTCTCATCGCGGCGATGGTCCGCAGCGCCCGACGCTGACGCCCCGGCGAGGAGCCGGGCTGGGCGGCCAGCCGTGGCCGCTGGGGAAGCGGGCTCCGGC